>JAAYUR010000537.1 GCA_012517645.1 Treponema sp. | reverse complement strand
GGAGGCCTGTCTCCGCCTGGCGGCCCGGTACGCTGAGCGGGTGGAGTCCGGCGGGGCCCGGGGCGGCTCGGCGCCGTGAGCGCGGCGAAGCCGCGCTCACGCTATTTCGGGGCCGCGATCCGAATCACGATCTCCTCCCCCTCCTCGACCTTTTTCAGGGAGTTGACCACCGCCAGCCTGACCTCCCGGACGATGGTCTTCACGAAGGGGTTCATGGGAACGTTCTTCCCTCCGCAGGTGACGGTGACTTCCCGATCCATAAGTTCCTCCAGCAGCGTGATGAATGTATCGATCTCCCCGGGAGCAAGGCACCGGACCCCCGCCCCGGCGGCCCGGGCGGCCAGGCTCGGGTCCGAGGCGATGAGGACGTCGATGCCGTCCAGGGGTATCTTGAGTTCCGCTTCCGACGCGGCCGTCCCGGCCGCCAGGACCCGCAGGGCCCCCTCGACCTCCCCCCCCTCGACCAGGACCACCCGGGCCTCCGGGAAGAGCCGGTCCAGGAAGGCCCGGTCCAGGGTCCCGGGACTCCGCAGGGTCAGGACCGTTTCCGGTCCTCCCACCAGGGCCGTCTCCGCCCCGGCCTCGAAGAACCGGGTAGAATCCTTCCCGGGCAGGAGGAAACTTCCGGGGTGCTTGGTGACTTTGAGGGCCGCGCAGGGGATGTCGCGGGCGTTTAAGGCCCGGATCACGCCCTCGATGAAGGTGGTCTTTCCCGTGTTGGACCAGCCGAAAAAGCAGGCGACGACCTTGGAGCGCATACGGCAGGAATCATAGGGGATTGCGGCCTCCTGGGCAAGGCGCTAGGATGTTCCCATGCGTACCCGAAGCCCCGATCCCGGCCGTCCCTCCGCGGTCGTCCGGACTTGTGTCCTTGCCGCGGCGTTGGTTCTTCTTCTGGCCGCCTGCGTTTCCTCGGGAACCGTGAAATCGGGACTCTCGGCGGGATACGCCCCGGGCCTGACGGTGACGTTGGTCTCCTGGAAGGACGGGCTTTCGGAGTATGCCGGCACGGCTCCGGCGGGGCGCTGGCTGACCGCGGACATCCGGATCGACTACGACGGGAACGCCCCCTTCGCGGAGGTGCCGACCTATGCCCTGCGGGTCCGGTGGGAAGCCCCGGACGGAAACCGCAGCGAGTCGGCCCCCCTCCTGGTCTACGACCCCACGCCGGGGGCCGGGGGTGCCGCCGAGCGGGCGGCCCTCCGGGTCAAGATCTCGAACCGATTTACCCTGGCCTTCGACCTGCCCGCCGACGCCGTTCCCCTGTCCTTCGCGGTCGGCGCGGCGGACCTGCCGCTTCTCGCACCCTCGCCCTGAACCCTTCCTTACCCGCAGGGCAGGACCTCGATCCGGGTTTCCGGTCCAAGGCCCCACCCGCTCTCGCGGATCTCGGGGTTTTCCACCCGGATAACGTCCCCCCGACGCAGGTATGCGAATCCGGACTTGAGGGCCCGGGGGTCCTCCGCGGACGCGGAGAAGGGAAACCTCCCGGAGCCACCGCACAGCAGGTACCGGCTGCGCCCCGCCTTGTTCAGCAGGGGATCCGATACGACCCGAAAGGCGTCTTCGGGGTAGGCGGACCGGGGCAGGCAGGCCGGAGCCTTCGGCGGGCGGGCAAGGAACCAGGTCGCCTTTAGGGAATCCTTGTCCAAGCCGGTGCGCCGGGCGAGGATCCGGACCGTCTCGGGCGTATCCCAGCGAAGCTCGTCGTGGCAGGTATGGCCGGGTCCGGCGGCCAGGGCCGGGCAGGTCTTGCGGTCCCGCCCCGGGCAGGGGGCGAAGATGGTCCAACCCAGCGCGGTTAGTCCGTCCCTCAGGGCCAAGGCGTCCCGGCTGGTGGCCAGGAGGGCGGGCTCCACGACCATTAGGAAACCCTCCGGGGAGAGGCGGCCCGCGGCCGCGGCCGCCAGGGCAAGGATCCGATCCGCCCGATCCGGGGTCTCGATCCACAGTTCGTTCAGGGAATGCCCGAATACCACGCAGTCGAAGGGCTCCGACTCGGCGGCCTCCCGATAGGGCTCCTCGCCCTCGAGGTCCGCGGTGACATAGCGGAGCCGCTCGGTATGCGTCCCTCCCTGGGCCAATACTCGGCGTGCCAGGTCCAGGGCGGAGGAGCTGGAGTCCACGAGGACCGCGGATTCCGCCCCCGCGTCCAGGAGGGCGGCCGAGGCGGGACCCGGCCCGGCGCCCATGTCCAGGATACGGCTCGGCCGCAATCCCGATTGAGTCAGGACTCCCGCGACCTGGGCGTAGGAGACGGGCCAGTAGAAGAAGAGATAGGCGGCCAGTATGTCCGGGTCGTCCATGTACCGGGCCCCGATCAGGGACCGATTGCCCGTTAACCCCCTCTGGAGCCGGAAGAGGGCGTCCGAGATCCGGGCGTATTCCGAGTGGGTCAGCCCCTCGGACGAGACCTCTGCTCCCGGACGTCCCCGGGGCAGCCCGACCAGCTCGTGGCGCCTCCGCAGGAGGGCCTCGATACGGGCGGCCAAGGGGTTTTCCGGAGACCTGGGATCCTGCATGACCTGAGGATATCCCCGCGCCCGCGGCGCGGCAAGGGCCGTCAGGAAGCGCGCGGCAGTGGGGGCAGTACCGGATCGTTTCCGTCCCGGTTCGGATCGCCCCGGCCGCCCAGCTCGGATAAGAAAACAATCTGGCGGATCGCCGGGGGCAGGGCTTCGGTCAGGGGCGCCCGCCGGGAGCCGTCCCCGGGGACGATCCCCTCGAGTTCCGCCCCGAAGTCGGACATTAGGGGCGGGGGGCCGAAGAGGGTTTCCAGCTCCGGGCCCTCCCAGGTCCGGGCGCCGGATCGGGGAGAGGGAAGGTCGGGCATTCCGCGACAGAGGGCGAAGGAAGCCTGTCCGCCCTTGGCGCGGACTCCGGAAAACGCGAAGAGGCGGCAGATGAGGGGGCGGCCGGGATAGACGGTACAGTGCGCTTCGGGTTTGTTCGGGTCGTAGAGGGGGCAACCGGGCCCCGTCGGAAGTACGGCGTCCGATTCGGCCATTTCCCGGGCGCGCTCCGGCCGATTTCGGACCAGCCAGGCGGCCAGGTAGGAGGCTTCCAGGGGTAGGACGTCGGGGATGAAGCCCTCGCAGCAGGTGCCGCAGCCGGCCGGGCAGGAAAGTCCGTTACGGGCGCGGAAGGAGGCCAAGGCCTCCTCCGCGCGGGTGTAGATGCTGTGAACCGAGGTTAGGCGGTCGAAGAGGACGCCGAAACGGAGCCCCTCGGGCAGGATGGTGTGGAGCACGTTGTTGTTCCAAGTGGGGCACCCGCATTCTGCCGGAAATGGAGGTTTTAGTCAATCCTCCGGGTCGCAATTTCCGAGCGTGCGGCGTCCCGGGCGGCCTCCGCCGTCTTTATCGGCACCCGGGCTTTCTCAGCGATGTACTCGGGCTCCGCCTCGGCTACAGCCCGGAGGGAACACAGGGCGGTCAGGATCCGGGCCGCCCGTACAGGGCCCACCCCTTCCGCAGCCTCGAGGCCCGAGAGGCTCAGGGACTTCCCCCGGAGCCTCTGGTTCAGGCCTGTGGCGAAGCGGTGGGTCTCGTCCCGGACGGCCGCCAGGACCCGGAGGGCGGGAGAGTCCTTGGGCAGGACGAGAGGACCCTCCGCGCCGGGCAGCCAGATCTCCTCGTTCTCCTTGGCCAGACCTGCGACGGGGATATCCGCTTCCAGGGCGTCCAGGATCTCCTGGACGGCGTTCACCTGGCCGATCCCCCCGTCCACCAGGATGAGGTCCGGGAGCTCCTCCCCCTCGTTCAACCGTCCCGTGTAGCGGCGGCCTACGGCCTCCCGGAGGGCGGCGAAGTCGTCCACCTTCCCTTCCAGGCTGCGGATTCGGAAGTGGCGGTAGTTCTTTTTGTCCGGGACCCCGTTCGAGAAGGATACCAGGGAGGCCACGGTGTACTTGCCCGCCAAGTGGGCGATGTCGAACCCCTCGATCCGGGCGGGCAGGGCCTCCAGATCCAGGGCGCGGCGGAGCTCCTCCAGGGCCTCGACGTCCCCGGTCTCCCGCCGGCGCTTGGCCAGGTCCTCCCGGGCGTTGTGCTCCGCCATGGCCAGAGCCGCCTCGTGGCGCCGGTCCTCCGGGGCGGCCAGCTCGGTCTCCGCGCCCAGTTCCCGGAGGAAATACTCCCGAGCCAGGTCCAGTCCCCGGGGATCCCGGAGATAGACCCTGGGAGGAGGAGGGCGTTCCGGGGTGTAATAGGTGGTGAGGAAGTCCAGGACCGCCTCCTCGGGGGTGCCGAAGGCCCGGGCCCGGAAGAGATCCCGCCCGGCCAGCCGGCCGCCCCGCATGGCGAAGACCGTGAAGGTCGACAGGCTCCCGTCCAGGGCCGCGGCCACGTAGTCCCGGCTCTCGGGGTCGAAGTCCACCACCCGGCTCTCGCCCCGGAAGGCCTCGATGGCCTGGAGGGTGTCCCGGGCCCGGGCGGCCTCCTCGAAGCGGAGCGAGGCCGCGGCCTCCTCCATTTGGGTCTTCAGGGAGGCCAGGAGTTCGTCCGTCTCCCCGGCCAGGAGCTTGCGGACCTTTTCCACGATCGCGAGGTAGTCCTCCCGCCCGATCCGGCCGGCGCAGGGGGCGGAGCAGCGGCCGATGTGGTAGTACATGCAGGGAGAGTCCCGCTTCCGCATCCGACGGCAGCGCCGCAGGGGGAAGAGTCGGCGGATAAGATCGAGGTAGGCGTCGATGATCTCCGCGCTGGGGAAAGGGCCGAAGTAGAGGCTCCCGTCGTCCATGATCCTGCGGGTCCGGAAGACCCGCGGCCACTCCTCCGCGGTGATCCGGATCACGGGGTAGGACTTTCCGTCCTTGAGGTTGATGTTGTACTTGGGGGCGTTCCGCTTGATCAGCTCGTTCTCAAGCAGGAGGGCCTCGTACTCGGTCTCGGTGAGGATCCACTCCAGGCTTGCGATGCGGGAGACCAGGAGCCGGGTCTTGGGATCCTTTCGGCCCGTGAAGTACGAGGATAGGCGGTTTTTCAGGATTTTAGCCTTGCCGACGTATATAATTAGCCCCGCGGAGTCGCGCATGAGGTATACTCCCGGGGATTCCGGGGCGCTTCGGGCGATTCTTCGGAGATCCTGCGAAGCGGGGGCTATACTTTGGTCCATATCGTTCGATACTAGAATACAGAGAAATGACGACCAAGAGAATACTCGCCTTGTCCCTCGCCAGCGTGGCCGCGGTATACGCCGCGGTCGGGATTGAAACATCCCTGCGCCTGGACGCCTCCACGCGGCCCGCATCCTCGCCTCACCCCTGGATCCTATCGGGAGTCTCCGCGGTTCCGACCGCGGCCGCGGCCGCGGTATCCGGCGCGGCGGTTCCCGCGTCCCCGGCGGCCGGGACCGAGGCTCCCCGGGTCCTGGTCCTGGATCCCGCCCAGTACCGGACCGCGGAGGACACGGACCTTCTGATCCACTTCGACGCCGATTCCGGCCGGGACGAGACGGGACGCTGGAGGATCGAACCCCAGGGCTCCTACAAGCGGGCTCCCGGCGACCTCGCCTATATGGGATCCGGCGCCGCCTCGTTCCGGGCTCCGGGTTCCCAGCTGACCCTCCACCCCGAGAAGAGCGGAGTCTTCGGGACCGGTTCGGTATCCGGGGACTTTTCCCTGGAGTTTTGGCTCTATCCGGCCAACGTCGAGTCCGGGGAGATCCTCTTGCTCTGGAAGGGCGCGCGGCGGGACGGTAGCCGCACCACCACCCAGCAGATTTCCGCGATCTTTTCCCGCAACCGGATGCTCTTCGCCTTCACGAACTTCTTCGCCCCCCCCGGAGGAGGGGCGTTCCAGCTGAACCTCACGGGGGCCTCCCTCCTGGTTCCCCGGACCTGGAGCCACCACCTTGTGCGCTTCGATTCCTCCACGGGGCTCGTGGAGTACCTGATGAACGGGCTTCCCGAGGCGGCCGCCTACGCCACGAGCACGGGCCGGGAGGGGGGGACGATTTTCCTGCCCTCGGTGGGCACGGCGTCTCCGGTGACCCTGGGACCCAATTACACGGGGCTCCTGGACGAGCTGCGCCTATCGTCCCGCTGGGTGGAACGTCCGAACCTGAGCAGGTACGGAATCGAGCCGGGGTTCGCTGTATCCCCCCTTCTGGATCTGGGCTGGAACAACACAAGGTTGAAGTCCGTCGACGCCGAGATCCGAACCCCCGGAGATTCCGGGGCCGCTTTCTTCTTCCGCGCCGGCGACACCCCCGAAGCCTGGAGGGAGAACAGTCCCGAGTGGATTCCCTTCCGGCCGGGCGAACCCCTGCCGGAGACCGCCCGGGGCCGGTACGCGCAAGTCCGGATCGAACTGTACCCGGACCCCCGGGGCTCCGAGGGCCCGGTCCTCTCCTCGATGACCCTCCGGTACCTGCCCGATCCTCCCCCTCCTCCCCCGGGGGAGGTCTTGGCCGTGCCGGGGGACGGAAGGATCACCGTACGCTGGAGCCGCGTGCCCGAGGCGGACCTGGCGGGGTACCTGGTCTACTATGGACTTGCGCCCGGTGATTACTACGGGACGGAAGCGGTCCAAGGACCTTCCCCGGTAGACGCGGGGGGCGCCGTATCCGTCACCCTGACGGGCCTGGTCAACGGCCGGCTCTACTATATCGCCGTGGCCTCCTACGACTCGGTCCTGCCCCGCAGGCCCGGGGAATTCTCGCGGGAGGTATCCGCCCGTCCCGCAAAGAAGGTTCCGTGACGGCCCCCCATTCCCCCATGGACGCCCTGGAGCGGGCACGGAACGCCCTGCGGCTCCGGTATTTCGAGGCGGCGGAACGCCTGGCCCGCAATTACCTGGTCCAGAAACCCGAGTCCCGGGACGCCCGCTTCGTCCTGGGCACGGTCTACCTGCGCACCAACCGCTTTGAGCCCGCCCTGGGGGCCTTCGCCGCCATCGTGGAGCGGGATCCCAAGGATGTACGGGCCCTGGAAAACCTGGGCACCGTTTACCTGCGTCTGGGACGGCTGGACGATGCCCTGGCCGCCTTGGCCCGGGGGCTCGAGCTGGCCCCTGAGGATTCGGAACTCTTGTTCACCGAGGGCAGTGTCTACCGCCAGATGGGGAACCTTAAAGCCGCGGAGATGTCCTTCGCCCGGGCGGTGGAGCAGGATCCTCGCCATGTCCTGGCCATCAATTCTTTGGGAACCGTACACATGGCCCGGGGCGACTACGAGAAGGCCGTCAAGGTCTTCTGGAAGGGCCTGGCGGTGGACCAGAACTACCCGTCCTTCCATTTCAACCTGGGCATCTCCTACGAAGCCATGGGCAAGGCGGAGGACGCCCTCCGGGAATACGAGCAGGCGGTGAAGGCCCGGCCGGGCTGGACGGAGGCCATGAATCGCTACGGCCTGGCCCTGGGGCGGATCGGGAAAATCAAGCAGGCCGTGGACATCTTCCACCAAGTGCTGACCGTGTCCCCCCGGAACGCGGAAGCCCGGAACGGCCTCGGTATCGCCTACGCGGCGGCCGGAAAGGTCGACGAGGCCATTCGGGAATACCGGGCGGCCCTGGAAGCCGATCCGAGCTTCCTGAAGGCCGCGGAGAACATCGAGTGCCTCCTTGAGCAGAGCGGCCGACAGGCCGAGGCGCTCCAGGAAATCCAGGCCATCCTGGAAGTGATGCCCGACAACCTCGGACTCCGGCTCCGGCTGGCCCGCTTGTACCGAACCCTGGGCTACAACGACAAGGCTCGGGACGCGGTCGTGGACATACTCCGACGCAGCCCCGACAACCTGGAAGCCTTGAAACTTTACGGGCTCTTGCTGAAAGCCTTGGGCGAGGAGGAAAAGGCCGAAAAGGTCTTCCGCAAGGTGGTTACCCTGGATCCCAAGGAGCTCGGATTCCGGATCGAGCTTGCCAGGATCTATCGGGAGGAAGGCCGGCCGGACGAAGCCGTCAAGGAGCTGGAACTCTTCCTGAAGGCCCGGCCGGGCAATCCCGAAGCCGGCCTGGAGCTGGCCCGCGCCCGGGCGGCCCGGGGGGACCGGACCCACGCCAAGTCCATCCTGGAGGAGCTGACCCGGGAGCGTCCGGAGGACGCGGAAGCCTGGCTGGAGCTCTCCGGGATCTACCGAGCCCTGGGGGAAAAGGAGAAGGCGGTGGCCGCCGCGGACCGCCTGGTGAACCTCCGGGGCCGCCGGGGCAAGCCCGAGGACATGGACGACCTGGAAGGATCCCTGGACCTCTACGAGAAAGCCGTCGGGGCGTACTCGCAGGACGTCCGGGACGCCTGGGACCGGAATATACGGATCCTCAAGGAGAATTTCCTTGCCCGGGAGACCGGGCAACCCGGGGAGCCTGGCCCGGAAGAGCGCATGGAGGCCATGCTCGCCCTCGCCTCGGCGGAGCCCATACCGGTGGACGAGGCGGAGGAGCTCATCTTCTTGGAGGAGTACGAGGAGCCCCTGCCCGAGGAGGAGGTTCCCCTGGACTCCGTGGAGCTCGGGGAGGAAGAGGAGGAGCCCCTGGGCGAGGACGAGCGGCTCCTCGCGGGCCAGGAGCTCTCCCCGGATTCTCCCCTGGGAAGCGGTGGAGGCGGAGACGGCCGGGGGGACGAAGGATCCGGTCGGGACCAAGGTCCCCTTCCGCCCGAAGGCCCGGGTCCCTTCGCTCCGGAGGCCCGAAATCCGGAGCCCCCCGCCCCTCCCCCGTACCAGCCCGCTCCGTATCCGCCTCCTTCCTATCCGCCTCCCCAGCAGGCGGCTCCGTACTATGCGCCTCCCCAGGCCCAGCCGTCCGTACAGGCGCCGCCGCCGACCCAGGCGCCGCCTCCCCAGGCCCAGCCGGCCGTCCCGGCGCCGCCGCAGACCCAAGGGCCGTACACCCCCCCGGCGGCGTACGCGCCTCCGCCTCCGTCCTATCCTCCCCCTCGGGAGGAGCCCCGCCCTCGGCAGCCCGCCGCCCCCGAGCCGGAGGAAGTTCCGGAGGAGCCGCCCGAGGCCCCGGCCGCGGAGGCGGCGGAGGGGCCGGAAGAGGCCCGGGAGGCGGAACTGCAAGCTTCGGAACAGGAGCCGGAGTACGAGGAGTTCGACGAGGACCTCGGAGAGGAAGAGCCCGAGATTGTTCTCGAGGAGGGCGAGGAACCCGACGTGGAGCCCCCGGAGCGCCCCCCCCTGGAACCGGAGCCGGAACCCGAACCTGGGCTCGAGCCGACGTCGGAGGAGGCCCCGGAGCCGGCCGAAGCCGGGGCGGGGACGGGGGAAGCGGAGCCTCCGGGCGAGGGATCCGGAGGCGCGGCCCCGGACTCCTCCGCGTGCGGAACGGAATGCCAGGGCGACGAGATCGCGGACCTCCTTTCCTACCTCAAGGGCCTTACGGATTCCCTTCCCGAGGAGAAGCGCAAGGAGCTGGAGCAAAGCGGGATCGCCCGGAAGATGGACGAGCTCATCGAGGCCCTGGGGGACGGGGACCTGGATTCCGAGGACGAGAGCGCCCGCCGGGCCGCGGAGGACAAGCTGGACAGGGCGGCAGCAGCCCTGGACGGCTCGGTGCCCGGGGCCTCGTCCCTCCTGAAGGAAGCCCAGAAGCGGGGAGAGCGCCGTGGGCAGGACCGCAGGACCGGGGCGGATCGGCGGTCCGCGCCCAAGGAGCGCCGGTCCTGGCTGGACCGTCGGGATGGGGGGGATCGACGCCGCGAGGCCCGCCGCGTCCGGGCGGACCGGCGGCAGGACGAGAGGCTTCCCGCCGCCGGCGAGGCGGTCCCGGATTCAGGCCGGGTGCCGGACCCGAAGGCGGAGGCCCCCGTGGTCTTCGACCCCCAGGGCAGGCCCACGGAGGTCTGCGGGATTCCGGTTTCCCCGAAGTTGGCCAAACTGATCGAAATCATGCGACGGGAGAAGGGTCATGGCAGGAACTAGCAACCTCCTGAAGGTCCGGGACTACATCGGCTCCATGCCGAGCCTCCCGACGACCGTCTCCAAGGTCCTGGAAGTCTGCAACAACCCCAAGACCAGCCCTATAGACCTGGACCGGGTGATCGCCCTGGATCCCGTGCTCATGGGCAAGGTGCTCAAGCTCATCAATTCCGCGTACTACGGCCTGGGGACCCAGGTTACCAGCCTGGTTCGGGCCATCATCATGCTGGGGGTCAACACGGTGAAGAACCTGGCCCTCTCGACGGCGATCCTGGACAAATTCACCTCGAACAAGGATTTCCGGGCCCTGAACATGGAGGGCTTCTGGAGGCATTCCCTGTGCGCGGGGGTGACCGCCAAGCTGATCGCCAAGAAGCGGGGGGTGGATCCCAAGTCCCTGGAGGAGTACTTCGCGGCGGGTCTCCTGCACGACATAGGCAAGATTCCCTTGAACAACGCTTTGGCGGAGGACTATGTCCGAACCATGGCCGTCGCGGATCGGGATAGAATTTCCCTCCATATCGCGGAAAAGCGGACCTTGGAGCTGGACCACGCGGACGCGGGGGCCCTGATCGCGGCGGCCTGGCACCTGGACGGGGCCATCTCCGACGCCGCCCGGTACCACCACGCCTTCGACGAATACCAGGGGGAAAACCGGGAAGTGGTCCTGACCGTGGCGGTGGCCAACTACTACGCCAGCCGGGAGGGGATCGGCTTCTCGGGCAACCTCTACCCGGACAAGCTCCCCCCCTCGGTCTTCGAGGAGCTCAAGTTCCGCAAGGAGGCCCTGGAGGAGCTGGAGGGCCCCGTGAACGCCGAGATCGACAAGGCCAAGGTCTTCCTGCGTCTGGCTCAATAGCCCCGGTTCCGCTATATTCTTCCTAGGAGAGACACCCATGTTCACCGTCAAGATCTGGGGGGACCGGGGATCCATGCCCACCCCCGGCCCGG
>JAAYUR010000131.1 GCA_012517645.1 Treponema sp. | reverse complement strand
GACGGCGATGAAGATGAGGATGGGAAAGAGCTCCGTCATGATCCCCGCGTCCAACAGGATTCGGAGGAAGCCCGGCTCCGCCGGGGTGCCCACCGCGAAGGAAAGGGGCAGGTTGGTCAGGATGGCCCCGAATCCGATGGGCAGAAGGAGCATGGGCTCGTATTCCTTCTTGACCGCCAGCCATATCAGGAGGCCTCCGACCGCGTACATGATGAACTCCCGATAGCCGACCGCCGTGAATCCCGCGAAAATCTCGCTCATTTCTGCGCATTCCTTTCAATTAGGACGGCCAACCCTTCCAGGGACAGCCAGGGATCGAAGAAGGCGTACCCGCCCGCGGGCTCCAGAGCAAGACCTATCTCGTCCCCCGTGCCCGCCGCGGAGGCCCGGCCGCCCAGTTCCTTCCGGAAGAGCTCCACCATCCGGTCCACAAGGCCCAGGTAGCCCAGGAGGATCCCCGACTGGATGGACTGGGCGGAGTTCCTTCCGATGGCCCGAGGGGGAGTCTCCAGGCGCACCTGGGGAAGCTGGGCTCCGTTGGCCCGGAGGCTTTCCGCGGCGGTCTGGGGACCCGGAGCAATGGCTACCCCCAAAAGCTCCCCCTCCCCGTTCACGGCGGTGAAGGTCAGCATGGCCTCGAAGTCCACCACGACGCAAGCCGTCCCCAGCCGGGCGTAGGCTCCGACGGCGTCGCAGACCAGGTCCGAACCCACCTCTCCGGGGATGTCGGTGCGGATCTTCATTCCCGTCCGAACGCCCGGTCCCACGACCAGGACGCGGTCCGGATCGGCCGCATCCCCGGGCCCGAAGGCCTGGGCACAGGCGGATCTCAGCCGCGGGGTCAGGGAAGGCACCACGGAGGATAGAATCACCCGGTCCGCGTCCCGGGGATCCACACCCCGGCGAAGGCAGAGGCCCGCCAGGGTCCAGGCGTACTCCTCGGCGCTCCGAAAGGAGTCCGCTCCCAGGCAGAAGCGGGCCCGCCAGCGGACCCCCCCCGGTTCCGGATCGCCCAAGCCCACGCGGATAGTCCGGTTCCGGGCGTCCACGACGGCGATCATTTCCCCTCGCCTTCCTCCCGGGCCAGGCGGGACTTCCCGGCGGCGCCTTCGACGCCCTTCCAGGCGCTGACGATGGCCGCCGTGAAGACCGCCGCCGCCGCGGCCTCGACCAGGCCGTTGGACACGGCGATGCCGACCAGCACCGCCGGCAGGGCGCCGGGTTCCACTCCGAAGACACCGCTGATCTGGGCCGCCGCCGTCACCCCCAGCATGGTCAGGACCAGGGCCGTGTTCACGAAACTCCCGACCGCCCCGGCGAGGGCGGCGGCTAGGGCCCGGAATTTTCCCCGGAACGCCGCGTACACCGCCCAGGCCGCCGCTCCGATCACCAGCCGGGGCAGGACCGACACCAGAGGGTTCGTGAACAGAGGATCCAAGGGACCGATGGGGGCCACTGCGGCCTTGACCATGCTGGTCACCCCGAAGATGAGCCCCACGCTTACTCCCGCCCAGGGCCCCTCCAGCACCGCGGCCACGATGGCGGGGATGTGCATCACCGTCAAGGACGCCCCCCCGAACCAGGGCAGGTACCCCAGAGGGGTCACAGCCAGGACCACGGACACGGCGCCCAGGGCGCCGGACACCACGATTCGCCGCACGCTAGATCGTTCCACAGTTCCACCTCCCAAGATCCCGGTGCACGCCGCGTAAGGGTCGCGCCCGGATCGCAGAATCTATGGGCCTCCGGTCCCGGACCGGAGCCCCGACCGGCCGCCTTCCCTCGGCCGGGGAACACCCTATCGCAGGAGGGCCTCCGCTCCCAGGGCGGCGGCCGCGAACACCAGGGCGGCCAGTTTGACCAGGGAGTCCCAGCGTCCGCCCCCGGACTCGGCGTAGCGGGTGCGGGGGCCCGAGGACCAGCCCCGGGCCTCCATCGCCTCCGCCAGGGCTTCCGCCCTCTCCAGGGCCCGAATGGTCACCGGCACGAGCAAGGGCAAGTAGGCTCGAGCCCTCCGGACCGGACCTCCCCGGCGGGAACCCAGGTCGGCGCCCCGGGCCGCCTGGGCCTTAACGATGGTCTCCAGCTCCCCGGCCACGATGGGGATGAACCGGAACGCCACCGCCACCGTCAAACCCAGTCCCCGGGCCGGGAACCCGAAGCGTTCCAGGGGCGCGAAGAGATCTTCGACGCCTCGAGCCGTGTCCCCCTCGGTGATGACCGAGGTGAACAACCCCAGGGCCAGCATCAGGGTCGCGAAGCGGAGGGCCATAGCCAGGACGGCCAGAACCTCCCGGACCGTCAGGGAGACGGGACCCGCGGCCAGGAGGACCGAACTGCGGTCCTGGGGCCAGGTGACCAGGACCTGGAGGAGGGCCGCCAGGCCCAAGAGGGGGAGCACCGGCAGAAAACCCCGAAGGAGGACAAGGGGACGGATCCGGGCCAGAAGGGCGAACCCCAGGCAGACTGCCGCGAGGGCACCCACGACCCACACGGAACTGGAAAAACTGGCCGGCAGGATCAGGGCTAGGAGCCAAAGGTATTTAGCCGCCGGGGAAAGACGGTGGACCGGCGAGTCCTGTTCCACATACATCCCGATGGAGACGTTCCGAAGGAACTCGAAGTTCTTCATACCCGGGTCTCCAGGGCGGTCCGGGGCGCCGGGTGTTCCCGGTTCGAGTCGGAATCCGGAACAGGCCCTACATCCCGGGCAACCGCCAAGGCCCGGATCAGGCCGGCCTCGTCCACGATGCCCCCCGGCAGGGCAGTTCCGGCCCCGCGGAGGGCCTCCGCGACCCGGACTCCGAAGGGCGGGGCCAAGCCCCAGGACGGATCCCAACCCTCGCCGAAGACGTAGGCCGGGGAGCCCGCCGCCCGGACCCGGCCCGCGCACAGGACCAGGACCAGGTCCGCCCGGGCGGCCTCCTCCATGGAGTGGGTGGCGAAGACCACGGTACCGCCCGTGTCCGCGTAGGAATGGACGAGATCCATGAGCCGGGTCCGGGAGACCGGATCCAAAGCGGAGCCCGGCTCGTCCAGGAGCAGGGCTTCCGGCTCCAGGGCGAGGATCGAAGCCAGGGCCAGGCGGCGCTTCTGACCCCCCGACAGGGTCCGGACGGGCCGATCCCGGAACTCGTCGAAGGGCAGTCCCACGGAGTCCATGGCCTTCCGGACCCTGCCGACCAGGGCGGATCCCGACAGCCCCTGGTTCCGGGGGCCGAAGGACACCTCGTCCCCGGCGTAGTACTCGAACAGGGCGGACTCCGGCCTCTGGACGGACAGGGGGGTACGCATCCGCAGGGCCCGGAGATCCGCCTTCGGGTCGGAGGTGTCCACTCCCAGGGACAAGACCCGGCCCGGCCGGGGAAAGGCCAAGGCCGCCAAAAGCTGGAGCAGGCTGGACTTCCCGGAGCCCGTGGCACCGACCAGGGCGACCCGGAACCCCCGGGGAATCACCAGGGACACATCCTCCAGAGCCCGGCGCTCCCGCGGGGTGCCCGAGAGGTAACGGAGACCCGCCTCCGCGGCCCGGAACGCCGGGGATCCTTCGTAGGGGGTCGAAGCGTCGACGGACGGGGCGGAGGGGCACGACGGAGATTCCTCGGCAGGAGGGACGGATCGGGACCGCGAAGTCGTCGGGCTCGGAGACACATCCAGGATCGTCCTTAGGGTACCGGACCCCCCCTCCGATCCGCCCGGCTTCCGGAACGCCTCCGCCGCGCGCCGGCCCAGCTCCTCGGGGCCCTCGCCCGGCCGGGGAAGAAGGCCCAGGGCCGAGGCGAGACTCCAGGACCGCGGCAGGGCCAAGCCCAGGGCGGAGAGATCCTCCGTACGGAAGAGGTTCTCCGGGGCGCCGTCGAAGACCGCCCGGCCCTCCGCCAATACCACGAGCCTGCGGGCCCGGGCAGCCTCGTCCATGTCGTGGGTTACGTGGATGACGGTCGTACCGGCGGCTGTCAGGGCGTCCATCCGGTCCAGGATCTCCGAACGCCCCGCGGGATCGATCATCGAGGTGGCCTCGTCGAAGACGAGGTACTTCGGCCGCAGCACCAGGGCGCCGGCCACGGCCAGTCGCTGCTGCTGCCCCGCGGAGAGAAACCGCGTCGGGCTCGCGCGCTCCTCGGCAAGCCCCATCTCCTCCAGCGCGGCCCGGACCCGGGTGAGCATCTCGGGACGCGGGATGCCGAGGTTCTCCAGACCGAAGGCAGCGTCCTCCTCCACGACGGAGGCGACGATTTGGTCCGGGGGATTCTGGAAGACCAGGGCCAGGATCCTACGGATGGAACGCCGCTCCTCCGGGCGGGAAGGATCCAGACCGTCCACGGCTACGGATCCCGGGGACGGAACCACAAGGCCGTTCAGGCAGCGGATCAGAGTGCTCTTCCCGGAGCCGTTCGCCCCGGCCAGGGCTACGTATTCGCCCTCTTCGATTTTCAGTGAAACGTCCGTCAAGGCGGGCTTCGAGGCTCCCGGATATGTGAAGGTAAGGGATTCTATCCGGATCAATTCGGACCCGCCGGCGGGCGGGCGGATCTCACGAGGAAAGCGGGCATAGTCACCTCGCGTCTCGGTCCCGACGGCCCGCCGACCCCCGCCGATCCCCGGGGAGACCGAAAGGCGGCGGCGCGGCTTCGTCGATGCGGATCCAAGCGCCAAGCCCAAGGTACGCTCTCCCGAGGGATTTGTCAAGGAAAGCGCTTCCCGCTAGAGTGGAGTCATGACCTGCCCCCTCTGCGGATTCCGGACATCCCGGAACCCGGCTGTCCGGCCCTGGGCGGAAATCCGCGGCCAGGCATACGCCCGGTGCCCCCGGTGCACCTACATTTACCTGGACCGGAGCCGCCTGCCTTCCCGAGGGGAGGAGAAGGCCCGCTATCTCAGGCACCGGAACGATCCGGCGGATCCGGGCTACCGGTCCTACCTGGAGGAGTTCGTCCGCAAGGCCGTCCTCCCCTACGCCCCGCCGGGAGGCAGGATCCTGGACTTCGGGTCCGGTCCCGTGCCCGCCTTGGCGGCCCTGCTCGGGGACCATGGATTCGCGGCCACGGCTTACGATCCCTGCTTCGCCCCCGATCCTCCGTACCGGGCCGGCCCCTTCGACCTTATCGCTATCCACGAGGTCGCCGAGCATCTGTCCAGGCCGTACTTAGAATTCGCACGGCTTGCCCGGATCCTGGCGCCCGGCGGACACCTTGCGGTCCGTACCCGCTTCGCCCCGGAGGATCCCGGAGAGTTCCGGACCTGGTGGTACCGGGAGGATCCCACACACGTAGGTTTTTTCAGCAGCCGCTCCTTCGCCGTCCTGGCGGGGCGCCTAGGGATGTCCGTGGAGCTGGAGGATGGCCGCGACACCCTGGTGTTACGAAGCTTGTGCTGAGCTTCAGACCTCGGAGCTCTT
>JAAYUR010000027.1 GCA_012517645.1 Treponema sp. | reverse complement strand
CCCAATCCTCAGCCGCGCCTCTAAAGGCCGAAGCCGTCGAGGAAGTCGAGGTTTTCGAAGAGGCCGAGGCGGTCGAGGAGGTCGAAAAGGCCGAAGCCGTCGAGGAGGCCGAAGCGGTCGAAGAAGTCGAGGCGGTCGAAGAAGCCGAAGCGGTCGAGGAAGCCGATGCGGTCGAGGAGGCCGAGGCGGTCGAGGAGGCCGAGGTTTTCGAAGAGGCCGAAGCCGTCGAGGAGGCTGAAGCGGTCGAAGAGGCCGAGGTTTTCGAGGAGGCCGAGGCGGTCGATGAAGCCGAGGTTTCGGAGCATCTCGAGGAGCTCGAGACCGTCGATCTTGTTGAATTCGGGATTTCGGACCTGGGATCGAAAATCCCCAGCGCCGAACTCCTTTCCCGGATCGAGGCTATGGAATTCCCCGGTTCCCCGACCCAGGAACCGGAGGATCTTCTTGAAGAGGTAGAGTTCGAGGTCTTCCTGAGCACCCTGGATCTGTCCGCCCTGGAGGGCTGGAACGATGAAGAGGGGTTCTTGGATTTCGATCTTGCCGCCATCCGGGAGGATATCCGGGAGGAAGAGCTGGACGACATCCCCCTTGTTGGGGACGAAGTCGAGATTCTCTCCGACGAGGACCGGGAACGCCTGGAGGAGCTCCCAGCATTCGAAACCCAGGAGGCGGCGGTGGATCTGGAAGCTTCCGTGGGTTCCCTGCCCTCGTACGAGTATCTTCCCTTTGACCGACGGGTCGTCTACGCCTTCCAGCCCCAGGAGGGGGAGCTGGAAAACCTCGGGGATGCGGATCTTCCGGAGCCGGAACCCCTGGAAGAGTTCACCGAGGAAGGCGAAGGTTCCTCCGAGCGGGAGGTGATCGTCCTGGAAGACGGCGTCTACACGATCAACCGGGATGCGGTGGATTCGGACATTTCGAAGGATCCCTCCCTGGCTGCCTTGGCCGAGGAAGTGCTCAAGGACACGTCTAGATAACCCCCTCGCCGGTCCGGTTCCCGGACGCTCCTCTTTCGTGCGCCTTGACACCGCGTCCACCGGCTCGTAGGCTCACTCTGTGAAAGAACCCAAGATATTCGGCATCTATCTTGCCCGCAGGTATTCGGGCGAGCTTCTGATACTCCATCCCTTTCGACCGGACAGCCCGATCTTCCGGGATCCGGAGGGTATACTCCTGGAGGGCCGCTACGCTTCGGAACCGGGTCCGGGAGAGACGGAGACCATCCGCAGGGTCCTTCACGGGGAACTCGAAAAGGGTCTGCGCAAGAACGCCCTGGACCGGGGATTCTACGCCCGTCTCCTGTCCTCCGCCGGTGTTTTCCTGGTTCTGTATTTGTTCCTCTCCATCGTAGTCCGGGATCCGGTCCCCCTGGTCGACGAGCTCCTGGCCGGCGTTCTAGGGGCCTTCGCGGCCTGGTTCGCCCTGGAACGACGGGCCCTGTCATCGGAGGATTTTGCCCTTCGAGCCGCCGGCCTGCGCAGGATCCTGGATACAGCCCTCTTCCGTCCCAGTCTGGCAGCTAAGTACCTGGAAGAGGTCTTGCTGGACGCGGAGACCCTGGAACCCGAACGCCTGGCGGAATATCCGGCCTCCGCCGGGGGCGGGGGCTTTTCGGAGGAAGAGCTCCGGGAGTTCGCCGAGCTCGCAAGCGCCCTGGAAGCCCGTTTGCCCAGGGAGGACGCGGAAGAGGCGAGGAGGACCGCAGCCGACCCGGCAGCCTTGCCCCGGCTGATCCGAAGGCTGGCCGGGAAACGTTCCTCGGATCTTCCGGTCCTGCTTTCCTATATCCGGATCAAGGCTCTGAGCGGAGTGGACGCATGACCTTCTCCGACCTGGCAGCCAGGGTGGCGCGCGGATACGCCCGGCTTCTGCGTTCCGTCGCGGAGGTGGTCCTTGTCCTCGCTGGGATGGCGGGGCTGGCCTTTGCCGTGGTCTTCCCCCTGTGGTGGCTCGCGGTCAATCGAAGGGAGCTGTATACGGCTCTCATCGCGGGGTCGTTCTTGGCGGCCGCCCTCCTTCTGGCCCTGCGCCGCATGCGGGCCGGTGGACGGGAGGATCCCGGGGTTTCCAAATGCGGATCCAGGATCCGTCGGATCCTGGCGCGCCTGCTCCTCGGGGTCGGCGCGTACGGGACGGGAGTCCTTATCCTCCGCGCGCCGATCCTGGGAATTGCGGCGGCCCTGATCCTCCTTGCCGGGGCAGGGATCTTGGCCTTTGGCCGGGGCGAGCGGTCCGACCGGGGACGATGAAGTCCTCCCGAAGCGCGGTCAGGAACCGGCGAAGCGAGATGGGTACCCCGGAACGCGCGAGGGGATCCGCCCCGGGTTCCCGGATGCGGCGGCTTTGCGCGCTTTGTCTGGGGCTCGGCCTGGCGGCGAGCCTGGCCGCCCAGGCTCCGGTCTATCCCCTCATCCGGAGGCTCGAGGCTTCCGACCTAGCGTTTCGCCAGCTTTCCGACTCCGTCGCCCAAAGCCGACGGGCGGAGATGACGGGTTCGCCCTTCCCGGATCTACTCTTCTTCGTCTACGTGCTTCCGGAGGATTCGGATCTCATCGCCCTGTCCGCGCGGCTGAACCTTCCCTACGAAACCCTCGCCACCGCCAACCGCATCGGCGAATCCGGGGTCCTTCGGGCGGGCCGGGCCGTCGTCGTGCCCTCCGTGACGGGAGTCTTCGCGGTTTTGGATCCGGCGAACGACCTGGAATACCTGATCGCCGCGTCCCGGCCGCCCGCCGAACGGGAGATCCGGGTCGGTATCCGAGGAGCCGCCGGCGTCTCCGAGTTCAGGTTCCTTCCGGGCATGCGGTTCACACCCGCGGAGCGGGCCTTTTTCCTGGGTACGGGGTTCCGGTTCCCCCTGCCCAAGGGCCGGATGACCAGCGGGTACGGCCTCCGGGCCAGCCCGATCACCGGTGAAATCCAGCACCATGCGGGAATCGACCTGGCCGCGCCCGCGGGTACGGAGGTCTACGCCGCCCGGTCCGGGACGGTCTCGGAGGTCGGGATAGATCCGGTCTACGGCATCTATGTCCTGATATCCCACGAAGGAGGATGGCAAACCCTCTACGGGCATCTCTCGGCCCGGCGCGTCGAGTTGAACAGCCCGGTGAAAAGCGGTATGATCATCGGGAATGTCGGTTCCACCGGGCTCTCGACGGGCCCGCATCTGCATTTCGAGGTTCGGGTCCGGGGCGCGCCTCGGGATCCCCTGCCTCTGCTACCACGGTTGACCGAATGAAACGATGCTGCGCCCTGACGATCCCGGCCCTGGCGGCCCTCTTGTTCCTCCCGATCGCCTCCGCGGTTCCCGAGGGAGTCCGGACGGTCGTAGCCGCGGTCGTCGCGGTATCCGCGGATAGGCCCGAGGGGGAGACCGTCAGTCTCGGCTACGCGGACGCCGTAGCCGTGAATCTGACGCCGGGGTCGCCCTTCATCCAGGGCATCGAGATCGATCTCCGGATACCCCGACCCCTCCAGTCCGCCCAGGGAGCCTTCGCCTGGTCCCTGTACAAGGGCGTCACGCCCGCTCCGGCGGTCGACAAGGTCGCGTACGACGGCGAACGCCTGTTGGTCCAGGCCTTGCCTCCCCGGGCGGGGGTCATCTTCCAGATCCCCGTCTCTCCCCGGCACTCCCTCCGCTCAGGTCCCTACGCCACCGTGCTCCCGATGCTCCTGGGATCCGGGGATTTCCCGATTCTCTTCAAACTATCGGCCCTTACCAAGGGCGTGACTTCGGAACAGGAGCAGGCCCGGTACCAGATCCGGATCCGTCCCCTCTTCACCGATGAAGGGGCCCTGCGCCTGACGGTGTTCCCGCCCGAGGGGGCCGAGCCCGGATTCACTCCGTCGGTCTATGTGGACGAGAAGAAAGTGGAATCCTGGCAGGATCTCCTGTTCCTCAAGAAGGGGCTTCATACGCTCCAGGTGACCGGGGAGGGCGTGCGGGACGAGAGCCGGTCCATACCCATCGAGGCCGGCAAAGTGTTCAACCTGGAGATCCGGCTCCAGGGAACCCGGCCCGTCGTAGTGTTCGAGGCCCCCGCGAACGCCCTCATCTACCTGGATGACCAGCCCGTTGAACACGCGGGAGGAGCCCGGATACAGGTCGACCCGGGTGAACGGACGGTGGTGTGCAAGATCGGGGATTATACGATCACCCGCCGGTTCAACGCCGTTCGGGGCAAGACCTACCATATCGTGTTTTCCGTGGAGTTGCAGATCCAAGAGAATCCGTAGGCCCCTGGGAGGACCCATGCTCCGCATCGCATCCTGGAACGTGAACGGAATACGCTCGGCTCATGCCAAGGGGCTCCTGGAATGGATCGCAGCGGAGAGCCCGGACATCCTCTGTCTCCAGGAGACCAAGGCCCATCCAGACCAGTTGCCGAAGGAGCTGCTGAGTCCCGTCGATGGCACGGGCCGGCCCTATGCGTCGTTCTGGGCCAGCGCCCGCAAGAAGGGATACTCCGGGGTGGCCCTTCTGTCCCGCCGGGAACCTCGCTCGGTCTCGTTTCTCGGTATCCGCGAGTTCGACGAGGAGGGCAGGGTGCTGGCCGCCGACTTCGGGGGCCTGACGGTCATCTCCGCCTATTTCCCCAATTCCCAGGAAGGCGGGGCGAGGCTCGGCTACAAGCTGGAATTCTGCGCCGCCATCCGGGAGTTCTGCGACGGGATCCGGGCCCGGGGGGGACATATTGTCCTATCCGGGGATTATAACATCGCCCACACCCCCATCGACCTTGCCCGCCCCAAGGAGAACGAGCAGAACCCCGGGTACCTTCCGGAGGAGAGGGCCTGGATGGACGAGTTCACCGCCGCGGGGTACGTGGACACCTTCCGGGCCCTGCACCCCGGAGAGCCGGGTCACTATTCCTGGTGGTCCTACCGAACCCGGGCCCGGGAGCACAACATCGGCTGGAGGATCGACTATCACTGCGTCGACCCCGCGATCCGCGCGCGGATCCGCTCCGCCTCGATCCTCGCGGACGTACAGGGATCCGACCACTGCCCCGTTATGCTGGAACTGGAGGACCCATGAAACTTAAGTACAACGCCCCGACGACCCTGACTTTTACCCTTCTGTGCGCCGTGGTCCTGGTGTTGGATGCTCTCCTGGCCCCGTCCCTGGCGGAAACCTGGTTTTCCGCCCCCGGCCGGGGCGCCTTCCGGGCGGACTCCGCCCGAGACTTCATACGCCTGGTCTCCCACGTCCTGGGACACGCGGACCTGAACCATTTTCTCTCGAACTTCGCCTTCATCCTGCTCCTGGGTCCCATGCTGGAGCTGGCCTACGGGTCCCTGACCCTCTTCATCATGATCCTGATCACCAGCCTGGTGACCGGAGTGCTCAACGTCCTCCTGTTCCCGACGGGCCTCATGGGTGCCAGCGGGGTGGTCTTCATGATGATCCTTCTGTCCTCGTTCACGAACTTCGGGAAGGGGGAGATCCCCCTGACCTTCGTGCTGATCATGGTGCTCTACCTCGGCCGGGAGGTGTTGTCGTCCTTCCAGCGGAACTCCGTGTCCGAGTTCGCCCACATCATCGGAGGCCTCTGCGGGAGCCTCTTCGGGTATTTCCGCCCCGCGAGGAGATAGCCCCGGCCGGAACCCTTGCGTTTCTGGACTCCGTGTCGAATACTAGTGCCATGAGCTCCATGAACGATTCCAACAAAACCTTCGTCATCGACACCAATGTCCTCATCCACTATCCGGAAGCCATCATGTCCTTCAAGGACAACGAGATAGTTCTGCCCCTCTGGGTCTTGGAGGAGCTGGACACCCTGAAGACCTACCAGGACCAGCGGGGCAAGAGCGCCCGGGAGGCCATCCGTTTCCTGGATTCCCTGATCAAGAAGGGCAACCTCCACGACGGGGTCAAGCTCGACAACGGTTCGGTCCTCCGGGTCTCCCTGCGCCTGCCCGCGGGGACTCCCGAGGGGGTGGAACTGGAGAAGACGGACAACCGGATCATCCTCTGCGCCTACGGGCTCCAGCAGGAAGGACGCAAGGTCTTCTTCGTGTCCAAGGACATCAACGCCCGGGTAAAGGCCACGGCCCTGGGCCTGAAAGCCGTGGACTACGAGAAACAGAAAGTCGACATAGCCTCCCTCTACCCCGGAGTCCGGGACGTGGACGCCACGGAGGAAATGCTCGGCGCCCTGGCCGAAACCGGAACCCTCCCCTGGAAGGAGCGCCTGCGGGCCAACGAGGTCGTAGTCCTCCACGACCGTTCGGCGGGTCGGGATATTGTGCTCCGGTACGATCCGGAGTCGGAGCTCCTGCGTCCCTCGGACCCGGAATCCCCCTCCGCCTCGGGGATCAGCCCCCTGAACGACCGCCAGCGAATCGCCCTGGATCTGCTTCTGGACGATTCCGTCTCCCTGGTGACCCTGGTCGGAAAGGCGGGCACCGGAAAGACCCTTCTGGCCATAGCCGCGGGGCTCCGTATGGTCTACGACGACAAGAAGTACACCCGGATGCTCGTCTCCCGGCCCGTGGTGCCCATGGGCAAGGACATCGGATACCTGCCCGGGGAGAAGCAGGCCAAACTGGCCAACTGGATGCAGCCCCTCTTCGACAACCTGGAGTTCATCCTTGGCGCCCACAAGCGGCCCAATATCAAGAACGTGGACCAGCTCATTAAGGACAAGCAGATCGAGATCGAGGCCCTGACCTACATCCGCGGACGGTCCCTTCCGGGGCAGTACATCATCGTGGACGAGGCCCAGAACCTGACACCCCATGAGATCAAAACCATCGTTTCCCGGGCCGGAGACGGGACCAAGGTGGTCTTGACCGGGGATCCCTACCAGATCGACAACATGTACCTGGACGCGAACTCCAACGGGCTGTCCTACCTGGTGGAGGCCTTCAAGGGCCAGCGTCTATACGGGCACGTCACCCTGCTCCGCAGCGAGCGCAGCCAATTGGCCGAACTGGCCGCGAGTCTCCTATGAAGGATCGCCCCCTCCGGGTCCGGTTCTGCGGGGACTGCGGGCGCATGATCCTCCTGGGGTTCGAATTCTGTCCCTACTGCGGTTCACCGGTTCGTCCGGGGCCGGAGGGGCAGGACTCCCGGCCCGGGACGGAGCTTTCAGCCCGGCAGGTATTCCCGCCCTCCGCGGCCCCCGATCCGGGGCCTCCCCGGGGTGCTCCCTCTATACCCCGGGATGCCCGGGAAGCCCGGCTCCTCCTGGACAGGCTTATCCGGGAGCTCGAAGTACTGGACGCGGAGATGGAGGAATGGGCGGTAAACGGTGAACGGTGAACGGTGGGCAGTGAACCGAAGTGCGCCGGCCGTAGGATTTGTGATAGTATGAAATCCCCCAAGATCAGAGACTCAGGAACCCTTTTCGTATCCGGGAGGAACCATGTACGGCGCGTTGAAGGATGATCTACGGAAGAAGCTGGACGATATTCGTTCCGAGGGCTTGTACAAGAGCGAGCGTGTGATCGCGTCCCCCCAGGGGGCCCGTATCCGGGTGCGGGACGGGAAGGAAGTCCTCAATTTCTGCGCGAACAACTATCTAGGCCTGGCCAACCACCCCGCGATCCGGGAGGCTTCCCGGAAGGCCCAGGAGGAGTGGGGCTACGGGCTGTCCAGCGTCCGTTTCATCTGCGGGACCCAGGAGCCCCATAAACGCCTGGAGCGGTCGGTGGCCGAGTTCCTGGGCACCGAGGACGCCATCCTCTTCTCCTCCTGCTTCGACGCCAACGGGGGCGTCTTCGAACCCCTTTTGGACGAGGATTGCGCCATCATAACGGATTCCTTGAACCACGCGTCCATCATCGACGGGGTGCGCCTCTGCAAGGCCCGGCGCTGGATCTGGAAGCACGGGGACCTCCGGGACACGGAGGAAACGGATCCGGATACGGGCAAGCCCGCCAAGGGGCTGGAGCGCTGCCTCAAGGAGGCCTCCTCCTGCAAGTACCGGATGATCGCCACGGACGGGGTCTTCTCCATGGATGGGGACATCGCGGACCTCGCCTCGGTCTGCGACCTGGCGGAGAAGTACGGAGCCCTGGT
This sequence comes from Treponema sp., assembly GCA_012517645.1. GTDB lineage: Bacteria > Spirochaetota > Spirochaetia > Treponematales > UBA12059 > JAAYUR01. Next base: position 143 of record JAAYUR010000027.1, on the reverse strand, counting down.
GATGGTGGACGACTCCCACGCCACGGGCTTCGTGGGCCGGACCGGCCGGGGCACCCCGGAGCACTGCGGAGTAACCGGACGGGTGGACATCCTGACCACCACCTTCGGAAAGGCCCTGGGCGGGGCGTCCGGGGGAGTCGTTG
>JAAYUR010000345.1 GCA_012517645.1 Treponema sp. | reverse complement strand
CTGGAGCATCCGGCTCATCTTGCGGTCGTCTACGGGCACCGCGACCTTGAGGTTCTGGATGTCCGAGGGATTGGTAACCGGCCGCCGGGAAAAGAGCCATACCCACCCCGCGGTGGAATAGGTCAGGATCGTGTATCCCTTGCGGCCGAGCTCCGCACGGAAGGGGGCGTCCAGCTCCTTGAGCACCGCCCGGAGCTCCGCGTCGTCCCGGACCAGGGTCGGAATGCTCAGGGCCAGGATGTCCTCGTAGATCAGGGAAAGGCCCGTGCTGGGGAAGACACCGGCGTCCAGGCCGAACCGCATCTTCTGGATGATGGAGTTGTCGTCCCCCAGGGTGCCCGCGTAGACCGTCAGGGTCACCTTGCCGCCGGAAATCCGGCGCCAGTCCGCGGCCAGGCGGTCCAGGCTCATGCCCCAGGGGCTGTTCTTGGGAGCCGCCACGCCCAGCTTGAGGTTCACCTGGCCGAACACGGAGGCGGCCGCGAGGAAAAGCACGAGAAGAAGGATCGGGGCTCTGCGGTTCACGATAGAGGACCTCCGTTCGGATTATTCGAGCACAAGGAAGATATCCGGCGCCTGGGCCAGGAGCCTCCGGGCGTTCCGCTGGGCTATAATGTTGGCCAGCCTGCCCGAGGGATCCGCGTCGACATCCACCGCCAGGGCGGTCTCCAACGCCGTCTTGAAGGCCTTGTAGTCCTGGCGGGCGATACAGACCGAGGACGCGTACGATACGTAGGGGGAGGCACGGAGGCCTTCGGAAGCCTCCAGGGCGCGTCGGTAGGCTTCCTCGGCCCGTTCCTCGCCTCCGCCCAGTTCCCGGGGCAGGGAGGGGGCCAGGGAGATCACAAGTTCCTGGAGGGCCCCGTAGTTCCAGTCCGGGTCGAGCTCCAAGGCGCGTTCCAGAAGGGCCACCGCGGTGGCCAGGTGCTTGGAGGCGGAAGGGTCGAAGGGATCCAGGAAGATGGCCCCCAGGGCGGAGGCGCTGGTCCAGTAGAGGAGGGGCACGTCCTTGGCCTTCAGTTTGTCCAGGGGCGTCGCGTCCCCCGCTGCCAGGGCCGCCAGGCTGCCCTTCCGGCGCTGTTCCAGGGCCGCCGAGGAGCGTCGGAAGGCCCTCTGCAGGAGTCGCTTGGCCCGGAGGTTCGCCTCCATCCGGGCGTCCACCTCCTCGGCGGGGATGCCCGCGGCGTCGGCACTGACGAAGCCCATGGCGTACATGACAGCCAAGGAGGAGGCCGTGACGGCCAGGTCGATGTCCGTGGGCTTGGAATCCGCCAGGATCTCGGAGGCTTTGAGCAGGAGGGGAAGGCTCTGGCCTACGAGCTCGGGATCCTCCTCGGAGAGGAAGGAATCGGTGACCCGGGTACCCAGGGTGGTGATCGAACAAGAAGAGAGAAGGACAACCGCCAGGGCGATCCCCGGGATCGATACTTTGGACATATTTATATATTGTAGGGAACGGCCCATCTTGTCAACGCTTGCCATTTCCTGCCGGCGTCGATACTCTTGTTCCATGCTCCGAGAATTCCGGACACTCCTCTCGTATTTGAAAAAATACCGTCTCAAGTACTTCCTAGGTCTCTTGTGCCTGGTCACCGTGGACGCCGCCCAATTGGCGATTCCCCAGTTCGTACGCCGGGCGGTGGACGAACTCTCCTTGGGGAAGACGGGGGGGATCCCCGCTCTGGCCCTCTACATCGTAGGGGTGGCGGCCGTTGTGGCCGGCGGTCGCTTCCTATGGAGGTACTTCCTGCACGGCGCCGCCCGCCGTATCGAG
>JAAYUR010000119.1 GCA_012517645.1 Treponema sp. | reverse complement strand
TCCCGCTCCAGGACCACGCAGGAAAGACCCGCCGCGCGGATCTCCAGGGCCGCGGCCATTCCCGCCGTGCCCCCGCCGATAACGGCGGCGTCGTACGTCAGCTCCCTCATAGGCGCCCCGAGAGCAGCTCGCTCCCGCCTCCCCGCTTGGTGATCCGGTCCCAGCCCATGCCGGTCTCCCGCATCAGGATCTTGAGGATCTTGTAGGTGCAGAACCCGCCCTGGCAACGGCCCATCTGGGCCCGGGTAAAGTACTTGATCCCGTCCAAGGTGGTGTGCCCCGCCCGGATGGCCGCCACGATCTCCGCCTCGCTGACCTTCTCGCACCGGCAGACGATGTTGCCGTAGGAGGGATCCTCGGACACAAGGGCGTCCGCCCGGTAGTGGTCGATGTCGAACATCCGGGGCCTGTCCGGCAGGATCGGGTCGTAGCCCGGTTTCTCGAGCAGCCGGAGCCCTTCCCCCTTGAGTAGATCCTTCACGTACTCCCCTATGGCTGGACTGGCGGTCAGGCCCGGGGACTGGATCCCCGCTACATGGATGAAGGCGGGCACCTTCTTCGACGGCTCGATGTAGAAGTCCTCATCCAGGACGGGCCGCTGGCCCGCGAAGGATGTGATCACGTCGTTCTCCGAGACCGCCGGAATCATGGCCCGGGCGTTGCCCAAAATCATCTCCAGGTGCTCCCGGGTCGTGGCGGTGTCCGTCTTGTCGTCGGTCATCTCCGCGGTGGGTCCGATCAGGACGGTCCCCTCCACGGTGGGCACCACGAGCATGCCCTTGGACACCGAGGTGGGTACCGGGAAGACCACCCGGTCCGGCCGGGCCCGGGTCATCCGGTCCAGGAGGTAGTACTCCCCCTTGCGGGCCCGTATCGTGTACTCCTCGGCCCCGAAGGCCCGGGAAACCTCGTCCGCGAAGAGGCCCGCGGCGTTCACGACGTACCGGGCGGACAGTTGGCTGCCGTCCTCGGCGCGGATCCGCCAGAGGTCGCCCTCCCGGCGGGCGCTGTCGGCCTTGAAGGAGACGCGGACCTCCACCCCGTTCCGTTGGGCGGACTCCACCAGGGAGAAGACGAAGCGGTAGGGTTCCACGATGCCGCCGGCCGGGGCGTACAGGCCTCCCACGGTGTCGGGGTTCAGCTTGGGCTCCAGCTCCAGCATCCGCTCCCGGGAGCACATCTCGATCCCGATGCCCCCGTTCTCCACCCCCTGCCGATAGAGCTGGTCCACCACCCGCATCTCGTCCTCGTGGAGGGCGGCCACCACGATCCCGCAGCGCCGGAAGGGGAAGCCCAGCTCCCGGTGGAGCCGGTCGAACATCAGGGCCCCCTGGACCTCCAGCCGCGCCTTCAGGTACTTGGACGCGTGGTGGAAGCCCCCGTGGACGATCCCGGAGTTGGCCTTGGAGGTGCCGAAGGAGACGTCCGCCTCCTTGTCCAGAAGGATGACCTTCAACTCGTACTGGGATAGTCTGCGGGCTATATTCGCCCCGCAGACCCCGGCCCCTATGATCGCGACGTCGTAGACGCTGCCCGCATTATCCGCCGTATATTTGGAACCCACTCGCCTTGCCTCTCCCTGTTGAAATCTATGTCGCCCCCGCCGCGGCAGTTCGGGAACCCCGCGCCGGCATCAAGCCCAGCGCACGAGGCCCGGGAGGAAGGGGTGCACCAAGGCGGGGTGTTTGGGCAGTATCCGGACGGAGTACCCGTGCTGGCCCGTGACGACGCAGGCCACGGCGACATGGTAGTTCCAGCCTTGCCCCGCCTGCTTCCCCGGAGTCATTTCCGCCCTCAGGGGATTGACGATCTCCCCTTGGCTGGACATCCCACCGTGGTAGAGCTCCACGGCCACGTCGTCGGGGTTCAAGCCCGCGAGCTCCACCCGAGCGGTCAGGTTGACCGTGTCCCCCCTCTGCATGATCGGCTGGGCGTCGGTTTGTATGTCCAGGATCGCGACCCGGGGCCACTCCCGCCGGGCCTTCTCGAGGTACGCCGCGATGTCCTTGGCCGTCGAAAAGTCCTTCTCCGCCATGTCCCGATAGTTGCCCAGGGCGGGGAAATAGTATTTTTCCGCGTACTCCATGAGCATCCGGTGGCAGGAGAACTTCTTGCCCACCTGGCGCATGGAGGCCTTCATGGATCGGATCCATTCCCGGGGAAGGTTGTCCCGCCCGCGGGTGTAGAACATCGGGATGATCTCGCGTTCCAGAAGATCGAAGAGGGCCTTGCTCTCCACTTCGTTCTGGAGCTCGTCGTCATGGTATTCCTCCCCGCGGCCGATGGCCCAGCCGATTCCGGGCTCGTAGCCCTCGTCCCACCACCCGTCCAGGACGGAACAGTTGAGCACCCCGTTCATCCCGGCCTTCATGCCGCTGGTCCCAGAAGCCTCCAGGGGGCGCTTGGGGGTGTTGAGCCAGAGGTCCGAACCGGAGGTCATGTACCGGGCCATGGTCATGTCGTAGTCCTCCAGGAAGACCATGCGGCTCTGCACGTCCTCCCGACGGGAGAAGTGGACCAGTTCCTTGATGAGCTCCTTGCCGGGCAGGTCGTGGGGGTGGGCCTTCCCGGCGAAGATCAACTGGATCGGGCGGTCCTTGTCCTGGAGGAGGCGGATCAGCCGATCCGGATCCCGCAGGAGGAGATTGCCCCGCTTGTAGGTCGCGAACCTGCGGGCGAAGCTGATGGTCAGGATGGAGGGCGAGAGGGCGTCCTCCGCGTGGAAGAGGCGGCTCTCGGAAACGCCGGAGCGCTGCATCTGCCTGCGGATCCGGTCCCGGGCGAAGACCACGAGCCGTTCCCTGCGGCGTTCGTGGGTCCGCCAGAGCTCCTCGTCGGACACCCGGTCGATCCTATCGAAGATCTCCAGGTTCGTGGGCTCGTCGTAGAACCGGGGGCCGAAGTATCGGTCCAGGAGCTCCAGCATGTTGTTGGAGATCCAGGTACGAGGGTGCACGCCGTTCGTCACGTGACCGATGGGCACTTCCTCCTCCGAGAGGCCGTCCCAGATGCCCTTCCACATCTTCCGGGAGACCTTTCCGTGCAGGGCCGCCACGCCGTTGGCGTAGGCGCTGACCTTCAGGGCGAAGACGGTCATGCAGAACGGCTCGGAGCCGTCCTCCGGGCGTTCCCGTCCAAGGGCCAGGAAATCCTTCCAGTCCATCCTGAGCTCGTTGCAGAAGCCCCGGAAGTATTTCTCCATAAGGTCGATGCCGAACCGCTCGTTGCCCGCGGGGACCGGGGTATGGGTCGTGAAGATGTTCGTGGGCCAGAGTACCTGGAGGGCTTCCTTCCAGGTGAAGCCCCGGGTCTGCATGACCTCCCGCAGCCGTTCCAGGGCCAGGAAGGCGGAGTGCCCCTCGTTCATGTGGGTGACCGCGGGGTTTATCCCCAGGGCGCGCAGGGCCCGGATCCCGCCGATCCCCAGGAGGATCTCCTGGCGGATGCGCATCTCCTTGTCCCCTCCGTAGAGGGTGGCCGTTATGAGGCGGTCCTCCGGAGAGTTCGCGTCTATGTTCGTGTCCAAAAGGTATAGGGAGGCGCGGCCGACCTTGACCTCCCAGACCTGGGCGGTCACCACCCGGCCTGCCATGTCCACGGAGATCATGACCGGAGAGCCGTCGGGTTGTATGCACCGGCTTACGGGCATGTTGTACCAGTCGTTCTCCGGGTACTCCTCCTGCTGGTAGCCGTCCGGGTTGAGGTACTGTTTGAAGTACCCCTGCCGGTACAGCAGTCCCACCCCCACGAGGGGCAGGCCCAGGTCGGAGCTGGTCTTTATATGGTCTCCCGAGAGGATTCCCAAGCCCCCGGAATAGGTAGGGAGGGAGATGTCCAAGCCGTACTCCATGGAGAAGTAGGCTACCCGGTCCTCGTGGCTTCCCTTGTACCAGGTCTCGCCGTCCCGGTACCGGGTGAAGCGCTGGTACACGTCTCCCAGGGCCGCCAGGTAGGAATCGTCCTGGGCCACCTGCTCGTACCGTTCCTGGGAGACCATGCCGAGCATCTTGGCGGGATTCTGGCGGCTTTGGAGCCAGATGTCGTAGTCCAGCCGGATGAAGAGCATGACCGCGTCGAAATTCCAGGACAGCCAGAGGTTGTGGGCCAGCTCCTCCAAGGGCAGAAGGGGCTCGGGGATCTTCGGCTTGACCGTGTGGGTGATGATCCTCATGGGGGACTCCTCGCGGCGGGGCAGGGGGGTGTACGGGATCCGGAGAGGCCGCGCCGCTGGAGATAAGCCTAGTCGAGGGGAGTCCGGGGTGTCAAGAAACCCGGGGTGTCCGATACGTGGGTTGCTCCCCGGGCGCTTTTCTGCGACACCGAAAGGATGAGCAGGAAGTTTGTGAAAGCCGTCGTTCCCGCATTCCCAGCCTGCCATTCCGGTTTTGTCCGGCTCATCCTGTCCCGGCGCTGGTTCAACGGTTTTCGGGCGGATTCAATCCCGGCTGTCATCATTCCGGGGCGTGTTGAAGATGCGCCCGAAGAGACCCTCGCGTCCCGCGCCGTCCGAGGGAGGTGCGGCCGAGGGGGACGGTCCCCCCGGGTTCTCTAAAGGCTCTCTCGGGTCCTCGCGGACGGGATCGGGACGCGGGCCGCCGCCGTTCGTGTCGGTTCCCGAAGGCCGCGAACCGTTTCCGGCTCCCTCGGATCCGGGCATGCCGGAGGGTTTTCCCCGGCGGCGGCGGCCTTTCTTCCGGGGCGCGGACCGGGGTTCCGGGTTCTCGGCCAGGCGCTTGCCGTATTTTTCCTTGTACAGCCGCATCCTCTCCTCCATGGGGAGGGAATAGGGATCCGCGAAGGAGGGCTGGGGCACGGGGCCGGCGCCGCGGGGTGTACCTCCGGCCGCGGGACCTCGCCGGCCGCGTTTGTTCCTCCGGTTTTCCCGGCCCGGCCCCTCGGCCCGGGGGCCGCGGCCCGGGGATTCCCGGTCTCGGGTGTCCCGGTTCGCGGGAGGGGTTTCCGGTCCTCGGTATCGGGCCCCGGATCCGCCCAGGTTGACCCCCGTGAGTTCCGCTATGCCCGCCCGGATGGATTCCTGGTTGCGAAGGTCCCCTTCCCGGTCGCGGTTCCGGCCGTCCCGGCGGAACCCCTCCCCGGACCGGGCCCGAGAACCCGGATCCCGGGTATCCCGTTCACGCTCCGGGCTTCTTTCCCGGAAGGGTCGGCTCTCCCGCCCCGGTTCCCGGGGGCGGTCGCCCCTCCATCCGCCACGGTCATCCCGGGGGCGAGCGCCGCGTCCGGGGGCGGTCCCCGAAGACCTGTCCGCGGGAGCGAAGAGGGCCTCGTCGGCCTGGACCGCGCCCAGGGAGAGGCCCATGAACTGCTCCACCGCGGGGATCCCGTAGACGTAGCGGTCGCCGGCGAAGTTCAGGATCCGGGCCCCCGGGGCGGACTCGTCCAGCAGACGAATCCTTTCCAGATAGGGTTCACCTTCTAGGGGGATGTCGTAGTTGATCACCTGCCGGAAGGCCCTCCGGGGCAGGGTTCGGGCGGACTCGTCCGTAAGGACCAGGGCTTCCAGATCCCCGGATCGAGCGCGGTTCAGCAGGGACTCCTTCCGCGACGGGGGGAGGCTGTCCAGTACGGCTTCCCCGCGCTTGCCGTTCGCGCCGAGCCTGCGGATCACATCCTGGGCGGTCTCCGGGAGGTTGCAGAACACGGCGACAGGGCCCGCGGGATCGGAGGCCAGGACCCCGAGAAGGAGGCGGATCTTGTTCTCCGCCGAGACGTACCAGGTCGTCTGGGGCAGATGCTTGGTCTTCTCAGCCTCCTCCTCCAGGTAGAGTTCCGCTGGGGAGTCCGCCAGCTCCAAGGCCAGGGTCTGCTCCTTGAGGCCCAGGCGCTCGGAGAAGAGAATCGTCCGGCGCTCCCGGGGAGGGCGGAGCCGGGCGCCGAGCCTGCGGAGGGACCCCGCGTACGGGGCTTCCGTGAATCGGGCAAGTCCGTCCACGACCAGAAAGCCGAATTCCCCCGGTTCGAAGCCGCCCGTTTCCTGGCGATAGGAAAGGGTTTCCGCGGATCCCACGACAAGCCGGGCGGAGGAGTCCTCGGGATCCGGGTCCCGGCCCAGGATGTGCAGGGGTATCCCCAGGGCGTCCGTCAGGGCGGCCCCTCCTACAACCACGGCTGCAACATCCTGGTCCGAGGGTACGACCACCAGGGCCTTGCCCGCGGAATCCTCTTCCAGGAGCCACTGGAACAGGGGCACGAGGTACAAAAGCTCCCGGCCGGATCCGACCCTGACCTGGGCGGAGACGCTCTCCCGCCGCCGATTGACCGATTCCAGGATCTTTTCAAGGAACGGATACGAAGCATCCGGTTCGCGGGCGTTCAACGCACGCAACAGGCCTTCCTGGAGGCCCAATTCGTCAAGATTCATACGGTAACTCGCTTCGCGATAGATTTCGCCGCCCTCCGAAGGCCGGGGCGGCGCGGTCCGTCGGACCGTGGAGGCGCTCAAAGCGCCGGGACGGAGAGCCGGATGGTCGCTTGCTCCGTCGGGGAAAGGACTGTCGTTGGAGCCGATTTCAAAAGTCGGTTACTTTTGAAATTGGCTTTGCGATTGTTTGCGGTTGCGTTGCAACCACCAGCCCAATAGCAAATTTCAAGGTAGCTTTTCAAAACTCCCCTGAGTTTTGAAAAAGCCTCGTCGCATCCAGTATAACGCCGGACGGGGAAAAATCAAAGCCTCCCGTCCGATGGATGAACCGAAGAGCCGGGACGGAACTTCGTAGAAGCCCGCAGCACGGGTTTCTACGCCGTCAAGGACGCGAAGCTCCCTCGGCGCTATTTGTCCTCCCGCATGTACGAGGTGCCCAGGGAGGCGGGGGCGCCGACGCGCTTGCTCAGGGTCTCCCACCAGGTGATCGCCACCAGGACCGCGATGGTCGCGATGTAGG
>JAAYUR010000539.1 GCA_012517645.1 Treponema sp. | reverse complement strand
TGAGCCGGACTCGGCTTTCGGAATCCCAACGGAGGATCTGGATGAAGGAGTATCCCACGCCCCTGAAGAACAGGCCGGAGTACCTTCCGACGTATGCCTGTGCTTGATCAGGCGAGGATTGCATATCGTGCCTTGGTACAAGCTTCGTAACACTAACGACGAGCCGGGGTCGAAGGGTCTGCTTCCCGTCTGACGGAACCGGTGATCCGGCCGGGGATCGAGACTGCCCGGGGAACCGTGGAAGGTTTTCCGGACACAGGTTCCCGGGCGGGACCGGTCGACGAAGATCGACATTTCCTGTATGGTTTAATCAAGGACAGCGATGGATACCTCAGGAACCACCACCGACGGCCCCGGGGCGTCCGCGGTCGATACGATCCGGCGGGACAGCGCCGAAGGCCGCCTGACCCTGCTCTCCTCCCTCCGCGAGGCGTCGCCGGCGGACTCCCCGCGGGCACCGGATCCTCTGCGGGCGATCGAAGAATCCGGAGCCGAGGATCTGAAGAGGATGGACGGGCGGGTGGAGACGTATTTCTTCAGCGAACTGGCCATGACCCGGGCCTACGCGGCCTACCTCTTCCGCCTCGCGGAGAAGGATCTCTTGAGCCTCGTCCTGGAGACCGTCCGGGAGGACTCCCGGATCTATCCCCGGCCGACCCCCCTGGACTTCTTCCGGGCTTCGCCGTTCGGGCTCAGCCCCGAACAGGTGGAGAACATTCTCTCGCGGATCCGGGAACGCGGGGACTGCGGGGACATCCGGGAGAGCCGGGCGTCCAACGGCGCCCGCTACCTCTACTCGACCCTATACCTGACCGTCGCCCACGCGGAGGCCCTGACGGAATGGAACGAGGTCGGCCAGGCGGAGAATCTGTGAGCGGCGAACGTCCAGACCTGCCTCTGGCCCGGGAATATCCCGTTGAGTTGACCGTGAACGGGGTCCGTGCGGCGACCTTCCTGTGCACACCCGAGCATCTGGACGAACTCGCGGCCGGGAACCTCTTCACCCGGGGATCCCTCCGGGATCCCGGACAGATACGGACCCTGGGCGCCTGCCCGGACCTTCGGATCGTGGCGGTGACCACCAAGTACCCTCTGGGCGACGAGACCCTGGGCTTGTCCCGGGTGATCGCTTCGGGCTGCGGGGCGGGCCTCGAGTTCTCGGAGGATTTCAAGAACGCCCCGACCCTGCCGGAGGGCTTCTCGGTGGAGCTCTCGGCCCTGCGCGCCCTGGCGAGGACCATGTTCGAGGCGGCGGTCCTGTACCGGGAAACCGGGGGTATGCACTGCGCCTGCCTGGCGGAGCGGGACGGCAAGACCTGCGTACGGGAGGACGTGGGCCGGCACAACGCGGTGGACAAGGTGATCGGCCGGGGTTTTTTGGACGGCTGGGATTTTTCCCGGGCCTGCCTCCTGACCAGCGGACGGATCGCCGCGGACATGATCCTGAAGGCCTCGGCCGCGGGAGTCCCCGTCGTGGTTACCCGGAGCATACCGACGACGACCGCCTACGAGATAGCCCGCCTGCGGGGAATCACTGTAGTCGGACGCATCGAATCAAAGGACCCTATACTCTATACCCGCCCGGAGCGTATTATCCGGTGAGGGAAGCTCGGAAGCGAGGAGGAATCGAATGTTCGGACGGATCGGCCCCATGGAACTCATACTCATCCTGGTCATCGCCCTGGTGATCTTCGGGCCCAAGAAGCTCCCGGAGATCGGCAAGGCCATCGGCACGGCCATCAAGGAGTTCAAGAAGCACACGAGCAGCGTCTCCGAGAGCATCGAGGACGCGGTGAACGCCCCGGACGAGGCTCCCAAGATCCAGGACGCCGCCAAGGGCAAGGACCCGGACACCAAGAAGAAGGTCTAGGAAACAGGTCGAGCCCGGAGGTTCGGCCCCGGATCCTGACCCTTTTAGGAACGATATGAGCGACGCTCCAATGCCCTTCCTGGCCCACGTGGCGGAACTCCGAAGACGACTGTTATGGTCCGTCGCGGCCTTGGGGGCCGCCACGATCGCCAGTTTCTCCTTTACCGAGACCCTCGCGGAGTACCTGATGCACCCCGTGGATGGGTTGTCCTTCGTGTACCTGTCCCCGCCGGAGCTCTTCCTTGCCTACGTCCGCATCGCGGTTCTGTCGGGGCTCGTGATATCCTCGCCGGTCATCTTGTTCCAGATATGGATGTTCGTCCGTCCCGGTCTCCTCCAGAAAGAGCGCCGGGCCATCCTTACGGGCCTATTCTTCGGAGCCTTCTTCTTCGCGGCCGGCGCCGCTTTCTCCTTTCTGGTGATCCTGCCCTTTACCCTGCGGTTTTTCCTCCAGTACGCCACGGAACGAATCGAGGCGGTCTTCTCTTTCGGGGAGTATGTCGGGTTCGTGACTTCCCTGGTCCTGTCCTTCGGGGCCGCCTTCGAGCTTCCGGTCATAACGGCCATCCTGGCCGCCCTGGGGGTGGTCAGGGGCAGCACCTTGGCGGGCGCCCGGCGCTACGCGGTGCTCCTGGTCTTCATCGTCGCGGCCATCCTGACACCGCCGGACGTGGTGTCCCAGGTCCTGTTGGCCCTGCCCATGTTGTTACTCTTCGAGATTTCCGTGATGGTCGCGAAGCGGATCGAGCGGAAGGCGGATCGGCGCAGGGCTCGGGAAGAGGCGGAAACCGCGGAAGCCTAGGATGCCGTCGGACTTGTGGATTTTTTACGCCTATAGGCGTAAAAAATCCCGATTATCGGGCTCCTCAGGAGTTTGCAAGGTAGAAAAATAGCATGAGGCATTTTCAAAACTCAGGGAGTTTTGAAAATGCTACCTTAGTGACCGACTTTTGAAATTGGCTCGCATGTATGCGATTTTTCCTGGTTGTCGTGGGAAAGCCCGACAAACTCCTAGGCCGGAGCCGGGCTCGGCCCTCAGCCGTGGCCCTCGCCGGAGGCCATGCGAATTCCGTGCTCCAGGAGGGGCGCAAGGATCGAGGCGCACAGGCGAACGGCCTTGACGGAACCCGGGAAATTCACCACGTACTGGCGTCCCCGCATGCCCGCGATTCCACGGGAGAAGACCGCGTTGGGGGTCTCCTTGTAGGACTCCGCCCGGAGGGCTTCCGCTATGCCCGGCAGCTCCCGGTCGATCCATCGGCGGGTGGCCTCGGGGGTGACGTCCCGGGGGCTCGGCCCGGTGCCGCCGGTGGTGAGGATCCAATCCGCCCCCTCGGAAGCGCGGAAGGCGGCAAGGATGGCTTCCTCCTCATCCGGCACGATCCGGCGTTCCACCTCGATACCCGGCACGGCATCCCGCAGGATTCCCTCGATCTCGGGACCCGAGAGGTCCGGATACTCCCCCCGGCTGGCCCTATCCGATACGGTAACGACCGATACTGTCACGGTCTATCCTCCCTCCCTTGAGAACCCGGGCGAATATCCCTTTCCGGGGCATGACGCAGTCTCCCACGGCCTGGAAAATAGCGCAGCACTGGTGGCATTCCTTTCCGATCTGGGTGACCTCCAGCTCCGCCTCCCCGATCCACAGCCGTGTCCCCACGGGCAGGGATCCGAGGTCCACGCCCCGGGTGGTGATGTTCTCCGCGAAGTCCCCGAAATCCAGATCCACGCCCTTGCCCCGCATGGTCTCTATGTCCTCGTCCGCCAGGAGGGAGACCTGGCGGTGCCAGTCCCCGGCGTGGGCGTCCCCTTCGATCCCGTGGGAGGTTCGGAGGATCGCGAAGTCCACGGGCTCCTTCTGGACCCCCGTCTCCCGGGAGACGTTGATCGACAGCACCTTGAATTCTCCGGAGCGTTCCATCAGACGGCCTCCTTCGTCTTCTCCAGGAGGCGCACCCCCTCGATCCGCATGCCCTTGTCCACGGCCTTGCACATGTCGTAGACCGTCAAGGCCGCCACGGAGACCGCGGTCAGGGCCTCCATCTCGATGCCGGTCTTGTCCGTGCAGGACGCGGAGGCTTCGACGCGGATCCGGTCGTCCAGGACCTCGAGCCGGACCTCGACATGCTCGATCTCGATGTTGTGGCACAGGGGAATGAGGTCCGAGGTACGCTTGGCGGCCAGGATGCCCGCCAAACGGGCCGCGGCCAGGACGTCCCCCTTGGCCAGGGCGTTCTGCCGAACCAGGTTCACGGTCCCGGGGGCCAGGCATATGAAGCCCTCCGCCCGGGCCGTGCGACGCACCCGGGGCTTGCCCGACACGTCCACCATCCGGGCCTGTCCCGACCCGTCCACATGGGTCAGCCGATCCGTATCCGCCATCTTATCCTCCGATCTGGCCGACCGCCAGGGTGGTGCAGGCCGCGCCGCGGCCGGGTTTCGCTCTCACGCACTCCAAGAGGCTCCCTTCGATGTCCGAGAAGTTCACCGGAATCGACAAGTCCGAATGCAGGCAGGGCTTGAGGGTCCCGTCCGCCAGGAGGCGGATACGGTTGCAGTCCCCGCACCGGGGCGGCCGCTCGAACTCGTCCTGGTCCTGCTTCTGCCCCGCCAGGTCGTACTGCCGGATCCGTTGGTGAGTCAATCCCCGCTCCGCGCAGAAGGCGGCGACCCGATCCAGGTCCCCCTCGGGATCCCCGTCGATCACGACGGTGTTGATCTTGACCGCCAAGCCGACCCGGACCGCGGCCTCGATCCCCTCCAGGGCGTCCCCGAGGCGGCCGCCCCGAGTCAATGCCGAAAACCGCGCGGGGTCCAGGGTGTCCAGGGATATATTGATGGAACCCAGGCCCCGGTCCTTCAGCTCCCGGGCCGCCGGAGCCAGGAGGGTTCCGTTCGTGGTCATCCCCAGGATCTCCAGGCCGGGGATAGGACGGAGGAGGGAAACTAGGTCCAGGATGCCTTTGCGGACCAGGGGCTCCCCTCCGGTCAGGCGGATCTTGCGGATCCCGAGTCCGACCGCGGACCGGGCCACGCGGGCGATCTCCTCCAAGCTCAGGATGTCCTCGTGCCGAAGGAGGGGAACCCCCTCGGCGGGCATGCAGTAGACGCAGCGGAGATTGCAACGGTCCGTCACCGAGACCCGAAGGTAGTCTATCCTGCGGTTATACAAGTCGTACAAGGATTTCCGCCCCCCCTTCCAGCACATACTGACCGATCTCCATGCGCAGCAGGGCGTTGGCCTCCGCCAGGGCGCTCAACATCGAGGAACCACCGTACCGTACCGGATTGACCTCTCCCGCCTCGAGACGGGCGGGAAGGAATTCGACCCGGTCCGCGGAGCCTCGCCGGACTTCCCGGCCCAGGCGGGCGGGAACCACCGTGGGATCGTACCGCAGTCCCCGCAGCCGGGCCAGCACGGCCTTGGCCAGGATCTCGAAGTTCACGAAGGTGGAGACGGGATTTCCGGGCAGGCCCAGCACGAAGACGTTGCCCCTCCGCCCCAGGAAGGTGGGCTTCCCGGGCTTCATGGCCAGGTTGTGGAAGATCTTCTCCACGCCGCACCGGGCCAGGACCTCGGGAACGTAGTCGAAGTCCCCCATGGATACACCCCCGGACAGGAGAACCAGGTCGCATTCCGAGAGGGCCCTTCCCACGCCGGCCTCGAGGGGTTCCGGGAGGTCCGGGAAGCGGCCGTAGGATAAGACCTCGCAGCCCGAAGCCTCGGCCTGGGCCGCCAACTGATGTCCGTTGGAGTCGTAGATGGTCCCCGGTCCCAGGGGCTCGCCGGGGGTCCGGAGCTCGTCACCCGTGGAGAGTATCCCGACCACGGCCCGGCGCTGGACGGGCACCTGGTCGTACCCGGAGGAGGCCAGGATGCCGATGTCCGCCGGCCGCAGGACCCGGCGGCCCAAAAGGAGGTCCCCGGCTTTCTGGTTCTCCCCCCGGCGGATCACGTTGTCCGCGGACTCGGCCTTCGTGAACCGGACCCGCCCGTCCGCCTCCTCGGTCCACTCCACCCGCTGGACGCGATCGGCTCCCGGGGGCAGGGGGGCCCCGGTCATGATCCGGGCGCATTCCCCGGGGGCCAGAGGCCGGTCCGTGACGGCCCCCGCCGGAAGGGTCCGGACGATCCGGAGGAAGTCCGCGGGCTTCCCGCCCCAGGCGAATCCGTCCATGGCGGACTTGTCGAAGGGGGGCTGGTCCACCCGGGCGTACAGGTCCCGGGCCAGGACCCGGCCCAGGGCCCCGTGCAGGGGGACTTCGTCGGGGTCCTCGGGCAGGAGGTCCACCTCCTGCCGGGCGATGAGGGCGAGGGCTTCGTCGGGGTGCGTCATGCTGGAGACTCCGGAGC
>JAAYUR010000429.1 GCA_012517645.1 Treponema sp. | reverse complement strand
GTGCGTGCCGACAAGGCGGCTGGCGGACAGGGACAGGAAGTATCTCAGGGCGGAACCGAGGCCTCCGGCGAGCACCACAAATAGGACATCCAGCATGGGGGAGACTGTATAATCATTTCGGCCCCGTGTCGATCGCCGGATAGGCTTGCTTCGCCTCCGCCCGATGGGGCCCTCCTTTACTTCCAGTATCCACGGGTATATTCTCCATTCCATGAAACTCGTATTCCTGGGCCCCCCGGGGGCCGGAAAAGGAACGGTGGCCGAGAGGGCCGAGCGGGATCTGGCGGTTCCCCACGTATCCACGGGGGAGATCTTCCGGGCTGCGGTCAAGGATCAGACCCCCTTGGGCAAGAGGGTCAAGTCTGTGATCGAATCCGGGGCCCTGGTGCCGGACGAGCTCACCATCGAGCTGGTCCGGGAGAGGCTGTTGCGGGGAGACACGAAGCACGGGTGGATCCTGGACGGATTCCCCAGGACGGTGCCTCAGGCGGATGCTCTGGAAAGCTTCGATCCCCCGGACAAGGTGGTGAACTTCGAGCTGGACGACGAAGCGATCCTGGAGCGTCTGTCCGGCCGGAGAACCTGTCCGGCCTGTGGCCGCACCTTCCATGTGAAGTTCATGCCCCCGGCCAAGGAAGGAACGTGCGATTCCTGCGGGGCGGCCTTGATCATCCGGGAGGACGACAAGGTCGAGTCCATCCGGCGGCGCCTGGCGGCGTATCGGGCCCAGACGGCTCCCCTGATCGAGTACTACCGGGACAAAGCCCGGCTGGTCGCGGTGGACGCTTCCCCCGGGGCCGAGGCGGTCTATGCCGCCTTCCTGGGGCTCCCGGGACTTTCGGCGCGGTAGGCCGGGGCCCTGGCGGGCCTTCGTCGGGGCTTTCCGCCGGCAGGGAGATACCCCCGGTTCGGACCGGGGATCCGCGGTATAGTCCACCTCGGACGGATCGCCGGGAAATCCGGATCCGGCGGGGACCTTCTTTCTAATGAGCCAATTTCAAAAGTGACCGACTTTTGAAATTGGCTCCAATATCCAACCTGAATTCGGAGAAAAACATGGAAAAACCATCCTTCCGGCACTCCCTCCGCGGCGCCGCCGCCGGGTGCGCCGTGATCCTCGGGCTCCTCTGCGCCCTGGTCCTGTCGGTCTCCTGCGGGTCTGCCGTACCGACCGCGGTCGTCCCCGCGGACCCTCGGTTCGTCGCGGCCCATTCCGCCGGGACCGTCTCCCGGCACGGCGAGATCCTGGTGGTCCTGGCCCGGGACTACGGCGGCCGGGAGGGGGAATCCCCGGTCCGGAATCCCTTCCGCCTGGAGCCTGCGGTGGAGGGGACCGCGGTCTGGAAAGACGGCTCGACCCTCGCTTTCCGGCCCTCGGCTCCCCTGGCCGCGGGAAAGGGATACGCCGTCTCCGTGGATCTCTCCGCCCTGGATCCCGGGGTCCGGGAGCCGTTCTCGTTCCGGATCCGGACCCCCGAACCCGCCATGACCGTGGAGCTCGGATCCCTCCGGGCCTCCCGGGACGGGACCCTGGAGCTGCCCGGGCGGATCGTGCTATCCGACGCCGAGGGGGCCGACAAGGTCGAGCGCGTCCTGAGCGCCCGGTTCCGGGGCCTCAGGCCCGGGATCGTCTGGACCCATCAGGGTACCCTCCACGACTTCACGGTCCGCGGCTTTTCCTCGGCGGGCCGGGACGACGACCTGGAGGTATCCTGGGACGGACGGTCCGTGGGCGCGGCGGTCCGGGGCGGCCGCTCGGTTCGGGTCCCGGCGTCCGGGGCGTTCGAGGTCACCGGGGTACGGGCCGTCCGGGAAGGGGAAACCTGTCTGGAAATTTCCCTCTCCTCCCCCGTGGATCCCTCCCAGGACTTCCGGGGCCGTATCGAGGTGGAGGGCCTAGGGAACCTCCGCTTCGCGCCCGCGGGGGGCCTGGTCCGGGTCTACGCCTCCTCGGCCTGGCCCGAGGAGGCCCGGGTCCGGATCGGGGAGGGCCTCCGGGACTCCGAAGGCCGCTCCCTGGCGGTGCCCGTCCAGGCGACGGTGCCGGTATCCTGGGAAAAGCCCGCGGTGCGGTTCGCCGCCTCCGGCGTGGTGCTCCCGACCGGCGAGGGGCTTTCCCTGCCCGTGGAGACCCGAAACCTGGCGGGGGTGGTGGTGGAGGTGCTCCGCATCCCCGGGGACAATATCCTGCAGTTCCTTCAGGTGAACAACCTGGACGGCGAAGAGGAGCTCCACCGGACCGGGGAGGTGGTCTGGCGCAAGGCCTTCGACCTGCCCTGGAGCGACGCGCGCCGGAACCAATGGACCGCCTCGGGTCTGGACTTGAGTCCTCTCCTGGCCAAGTACAAGGACGGGATGTACCGTATCCGGCTTTCCTTCCTGCGGGACCAGGTTCGCTATGTCTGCAGGACAGAACATGATTTCAGCGACCTAGTTTTCCCTACCCTGGAAAACCTGGACCGGATTTGGGACGGGGACTGGGAGGCCCGGTACAAGTTCCGGGACGATCCCTGCCACCCGGTCTTCTATGAACAAAACTCCGTCTACCGGAACGTCCTGGTGTCGGACCTGGCCCTGGGGGCCAAGCGGGACGCGGACGACCGGACCGTGGTCTTCGCCGTGGACCTGCGCACCGCCCGGCCCATCCCGGACCTGGAGGTGATCCTCTACAACTTCCAGCGCCGGGAACTGGCCCGGGGGAGGACGGACAAGGAAGGCGTCGTATCCTTCCCGGGCTCCCGGGATGCCTATACCGCGGCGGCCTTCCGGTCCGGCCAGGCGGCCTACCTCAAGCTGGATCCGGGTTCCGTGCTTGCGACGAGCCACTTCGACGCGGGCGGAATCGCCGCGGAGACGGGGGTCAAGGGCTTCCTCTACGGCGAGCGGGGGGTCTGGCGTCCCGGCGACGAGATGCATTTGACCTTTCTGCTCCTGGACCGCCTCAAGACCCTCCCCGCGGGCCATCCCGTGCGCTTCGAGCTGGAGAACCCGATGGGCAAGGTGGTCCAGACTTCGGTCCTGACCGAAGGAACCGACGGGTTCTACCCCTTCAAGGCCCGGACCGGCGAGGACGCTCCCACGGGAACCTATCTGGCCCGGGTGACCGTGGGGGACCGGGTCTTCACCCGGAACGTGAAGGTGGAGACTATCGTCCCGAACCGCCTCAAGATCGACTTCGAGCACGGCGGGGGCGCCTACCTGGGCGGCGGCGAATCCCGGTTCACCCTGAAATCCCAGTGGCTCCACGGTGCCCCCGCGCCGGGCCTTAAGGCGGACGTCTCCGTGGCCTTCTCCCCGGCCCCCACGACCTTCCCGGGCTTCGGGGACTACGTCTTCGAGGACCCCACCCGCCGCATGGCCACGGAGCGCCAGACGATCTTCGACGGCCGCCTGGACGCAGAGGGATCCGCCTCCTTCACCTCGACCTTCGACGCCGCGGGCGCGGCCCCGGGCATGGCCACGGCCCAGTTCGCGGTCCGCGTCTTCGAGCCCGGCGGCTTTTTCTCCAGCGAGCAGTTCTCCGTGCCCTTCCACCCCTATCCCCGATACGTCGGTCTAAAGTTGGAAACCCGGTGGGACACCATCAAGGCCGACCAGGATCAGAGGGTCCAGCTGGCCCTGGTCGACCGGGACGGCAAGCCCGCCCCCGCCCAGAACCTGGAAGTGAGTGTCCACCGGATCCGGGAAAACTGGTGGTGGGAGGGAGGGGAGGATTCCCTGCCCGAGTACGCCCGCAGCATCTTCGAGCGTTCGGTCCTGAAGGGTCAGGCAGCCGTCCGGGACGGCCGGGGATCCTGGACCTTCAAGATCAGCCAGGCCGACTCCTGGGGCATCTACCTGATCCGGGTCCGGGACCCCGTCTCGGGCCACTCGGCCAGCCGGGTCTTCTGGGTCAGCCGCTACGACTGGTACGGCAAGCCCGGGGAGAAGGCCGCGCCCTCGAACCTGACCCTCACGGCTTCCCGGGAACGGTACACCCCCGGGCAGACCGTCCGGGTCTCCTTCCCCTCCAATTCCCGGGGCCGGGCCCTGGTGACCGTGGAGCGGTCGGGCCGCATCCTCTCCCGGAAATGGATGGACTGCGCCGAGGGCACGACCACCGTGGAGTTCGAAGCCACCGCCGGGATGAGTCCGAATGTTTACCTGCACGTGGATTTCGTCCAGCCCCACGCCGGGCGGGGCAACGACCTGCCGATCCGCCTGTACGGCATTCTCCCGATCCTCGTGGACGATCCCGCTACGGCCCTGGCACCGCGGATCGAGGCGCCCGAAAGCTTCGAGCCGAACAAGCCGGCGGTGTTCCGGGTACGGGAAACCTCTTGGAAACCGATGACCGTGACCGTGGCGGTGGTGGACGAGGGCTTGCTGGGCATCACCCGGTACAAGACCCCGAACCCCCGGGACCAGTTCTATCGAAAGGAAGCCTCGGCACTCCGGGCCTGGGACATCTTCGATTTCGTCGCCGGCGCCTATTCCGGCAAGCTGGAGACCCTGCTGGCCGTGGGCGGAGGGGACGGAGGCGAGCTGGAAGGCGGCCGCAAGCCTTCCCGGTTCCCCCCGGTGGTCCGGTACTTCGGCCCCGTGACTCTCGCGGCCGGCCAGACCAAGTCTTTTTCCACGGACCTGGGCCCCTACGTGGGGGCCGTCCGGATCATGGCCGTGGCCGGCCGCTCCGACGGGGCCTACGGCGCCGCGGAGGCCACGGTGCCCGTGAAGTCCCCCCTCATGGTCCAGGCCACGGTGCCCCGGGTACTCTCCCTGGAGGAGTGGACCGCGGTCCCCGCGGCGGTCTTCTCCAGCCTGGGGCCCGGGGCCTCCGTCACGGTGCGGATCTCCGCGTCCGGGGCGGCGGAGGTGGAGGGCGAGGCCGTCCGGACGATCTCCTTCGACCGGGACGGCGAGCGCAACGCCGAGTTCCGCGTCCGGGCCCGGTCCGTTCCCGGGACCGCCCGGATCGTCGTGACCGCCGAGGGGGGCGGCAAGCGGTCCGAGCACGCCGTGGACCTTCCGATCCGCCCTGCGGGGGCCAAGGCCGCCGCGGACTGGGAGGCCCAGGCCTCCCCGGGGGTAACCGCGGAGCTGGACCTGCCCTTCCCGGGGATGCCGGGCACGAACAAGGTCTGGCTGGAACTGTCCCCCCTGGAGCCCATCCAGCTCACCCGCCGGGTGAACTACCTCATCGGATACCCCCACGGCTGCGCGGAGCAGACCGTCTCCAAGGCCTTCCCCCAGATCTTCCTTCCAGAGGCGGCCAATCTCTCGGAGTGGGAGCTGGAGGACGCGCGGACCAACGTGCGCGCCGCCATCGCCAAGCTCCCGGACTTCCAGACCCCCTCGTGGGGCCTGGCCCTTTGGCCCGGAAGCGGCCGGGAGGACGACTGGGTCTCCGTGTACGCCGCCCACTTCCTCCTATCCGCCCGGGCGGCGGGGTACGAGGTGCCCCCCGGGCTTTTCGAGCCCCTCTGGAAGCACCTGGACGCCCGGGCCGTGGCCTGGGGCTCCCAGCACTCCTGGGCCAAGGCGACCCAGGCCTACCGCCTCTACGTCCTTGCCCGGGCGGGCAAGCCCAACGCCGCGGCCATGAACCGCCTGCGGGACGCCGGGAAGCTTCCGAGCCAGGCGCTCTGGCAGCTGGCCGCGGCCTACGCCCTCTCGGGGCGCCGGGACATCGCCGGGGACCTCGTGAAGGGCCTGGATCCCCGGATCGAGGCGGCCCGGTCCCTGGACGAGGACTATTACTACTACAGCTACGGCTCCGATTTCCGGGACGCCTCGATCGTCCTGGACGCCCTGAACGCCCTGGGGGACGAAGCCCGGGCGGCGGGGCTCTACCGGGACATCGCC
>JAAYUR010000464.1 GCA_012517645.1 Treponema sp. | reverse complement strand
TCGTTCACGCCGATGACGAAGGTCTTGATGGGCTTTTCCTCGCTCTTGCTCTTAGCAGGGGCGGAGACGATGACCTTCTTGGCTCCCGCCTCCAAGTGACCGTAGGCCTTTTCGTCCGTGAAGAGCCCCGTGGACTCGATCACGTACTCGACCCCCAGTGTAGCCCAAGGCAGGTTCTTGAGCTCCTTCTCGGCCATGACGCACTTGATCTCGTGGCCGTTCACCACGAGGATGTCCGCCTCGGCCAGGGAGGGGTCGCTCTTCTTGGCGGAGATATCCGCCTTCATCCGGCCCTGTACGGAATCGTACTTGAGCTGGTAGGCGAAGTACTCGGCGTCCGTGGAGATATCCACGACCGCTACGACATCGATCTTGCCCTTCCCGAGCAGACCCTGGTCCACGATGGACTGGAACACGAGTCTTCCGATGCGCCCGAAACCGTTGATCGCTACCTTCATGATTCCTCCTAGGGGGACTATCTATAATTCCGTATAGAAACGATACCGAATCGAACTTTCAGCGTCAATCCGGCCGAACGGAAATCACTTCCAAGTATCCATAAAAAGTGGTAAATTTGCCATAAAGAACGCCGATAAAAAGAGTGTCGGAGGCATTCCATAGTTCCCCTCCCAGTTTACTATGGAGTGTCCCGGCACCTTCACAGGGCGGGCCGGTCGAAAGACCGGCCTTTTTATTAGCGGTGGACGGTAAACGGAGGGTTCGACCGGAGTCAGCCACCTCCGACGGTATGCGGGCATAGCCGCCGCACCGTCGACGCGCTTCCGACCACGGACCATCGTCCACGGATCACAACTCTTCGTACAGCTTCTCGATCCTCCGGTTCAGCTTCTCGAGGTCCGCGGAGACCTTTCCGGCGCCCTTGAAATCCCGGGTCCGGAGCAAGTCCGCCGCCCGTGCCTCCAGGCCAGCCTTTTCCGCCTCCAGGGCTTGGATCCGGTCCTCGAGGGATCTGCTTGAGCTCTGTCCCCGATCTGGGCTCTCTCCCTTACTTGAGCTCTGTCCCCGGGCCGCCCGCGTCAAGCTCTGTCCCCGGCCTTCCAATCCCCGGGCGGCCTTGACCCGAGCGGAACCCAGGTCCCGCCAGAATTCCGAGAAGGTTCCCTCATAGGGCGCGAATTTCCCGTTCTCCAGGAAAACGACCCGATTCGCTATCTTTTCCAGGAAATACCGGTCGTGGGATACCGCCAGGATGGTTCCCGGGTAATCCGCGAGACCTTCCTCCACGGCTTCGCATCCGGGGATGTCGAGGTGGTTCGTGGGTTCGTCGAGAATCAGCAAGTTGGCCTTCAGCCAAACGGCCCGGGCGAGCTGGAGCCGGTTGAGCTCTCCTCCCGACAGGGTATCGATCCGGCGGTCCAGGTCCTCGGGTCGGAAGAGGAACCCCTTGAGAAGCTTCCAAGTCTCCTCGCGCCGGGCATCCAGGGCTTCGAATTCCTCCGCCACCGTCCGGTCCGGCCGGAAGACCGTCCGGTCCTGGGCGCAGTACCCCACCCTCATGCTCGGTCCGATCCGGAGCACCGGGTCATCCCAGCTGCCCTTTTCCGTCAGGTCCCTCAGGAACGTCGTCTTTCCGGAACCGTTCCGTCCGACCAGGGCGACCCTCTCCCCGGTGAGCAGGTCCATGGAGGCGGAATCGAAGAGAGCTCTGTCCCCGAAGGACTTCGAGTATCCCCGAACCTCCAGGGCGATATCCGAGCGGGACTCGGCGTCCCGGAAGGACATTTCGATGCGGCGGCCGTCCAACACGGGCTTCTCGGCGGCGGATTCCTGTTCCCGGGCCAGTTGGCTCCTCCGGGCCCGGAGCCGCTTGCCCCAGGCGGGGTCGGGGCGGGTCCGGGCGATCTGCTCGAAGCGGCGGACAAGCTCGGCGAGGCGTTCGATCCGCTTCCGGTCCGCCTGCCAGTCCGCCCCCTGGCCGGCGGCGCGCCGGAGCTTCTCCAGGCGGTAGGCGGAGTACCCGCCCGAGTACTCCGTGAGGCGCCCGCCCTCGAGCTCCAGCACCCGGTCCGCGACCCGATCGATAAGCCACCGGTTGTGGGACACCAGGAGCACCGCCTTGGGCAGTCCCCTCAGGAAATCCTCCAGCCAGGACAGGCCCCAAAAGTCCAGATGGTTTCCGGGCTCGTCCAGGACCAGCAGGTCGGGATTTTGCATCAGCGCCTTTACAAGGGCCAGGATGTTCCGCTCCCCCCCGGAGAGCCGGGCGGCCTCACGCTCCGAGGTTCCATCCAGACCCGCCCGAACCAGGGCGCGCAGAGCCTGTTCCTCCGCCCGGTCTCCGGCCTTTTCCTCATAGGCTTCCCGCAGGAGTCCATACTCCCCGAGGGATCGCTCAAGGTCTTCGCCGGAGTGGGTCCCCATCTCATGCTCCAAGCGCCGCAGCCGTTCCCGCTCCTCCTCGATATCCGCAAGAAGCCATTCCAAGACCGATATACCCGGGGGAGGCTCGATATGCTGGGGGACGTAGCCCACCTTGAGCCGAGGCGTTCGGATCACGGCGCCTCGAAAATCCGGATCCTCCCCCAACAAGATTCGCACCAGGGTGGTCTTGCCGGCTCCGTTTCGTCCCACCAAGGCCGTCTTGGACCCCGGCTCCAAGGCCAACGATACCGATTCGAGGATCGGTTCCCCGCCGAAATCCTTCATCACGGATCTGCATTCCAGTAACGACATGGCGACTCCTTCTGGGGAACCCGAAGGCCGGCCCGGGGCCGGCTCCTCGGCGTCCCCGGCCCGACCGGGCTGGGGTTGTGCGGACCCTCCGGTCCTGCGCCGACGGCGCCCGTACCGAGGGGGAACGGCGCGCGGATCTCCGGAATCGCCGGAAAAAAAACGCGCGGCCGTCGGCGGCCGCGCGGTGCGTTCGATTGAAGTTTTTTCTCAAATATCTCCAACCGATCCTGCGGGCACACCTATCCTGTCGGGTAGGCCGTCTCCCGAGGAGCGGACGGCAAGTACGGAACTCAACGAAATCGAACCGATCATGCGATTACTCTATACCGCCCCTCGAAGGGTGTCAACGCCGGGGGCCCGGTACAGGGGATGTAAAAATTCTTGCATTGAAAGCTATACGGATGTATAGTTTTCCCATGGATCTATCCCAAAAACTCGCGATCCTGGCCGCCGGCGCCCGGTATGACGCTTCCTGCGCCTCCAGCGGATCCGGAAGGTCCGGTTCACTCGGCGCCTGCACCCCCGCGGGAATCTGCCACTCCTGGACCGGGGACGGCCGCTGCGTATCCCTTCTTAAGGTCCTGTATTCCAATTCCTGCCGCCTGGACTGCGCATACTGCCCGAACCGGGCCGGGGCGGACGTCCCCCGTACCTCCTTCACGGCGGACGAACTCGTCCGGATAACCCGGGACTTTTACCGACGGAACTACGTGGAGGGTCTCTTCCTGTCCTCCGGGATCTTCGCGGATCCGGATATCGTGATGGAACGCTTGACCGAGGTTGCCCGGAGGCTTCGACGGGAGGAAGGCTTCGGAGGATACATCCACCTGAAGGCGATACCCGGCTCCGGTGAGCGGGCGCTCCGCGAAGCGGGGCGCTGGGCGGACCGATTATCCGCCAACTTGGAGCTCCCCACCGCAAGCAGTCTCGAGACCCTGGCTCCCCAGAAGATCGGCTCCGAGATCCTCGGAGCCATGAGGTTCCTGTCCGAGGAGATCCGGGAAGCGTCCCGTCCGCGCCGAAGAAGCGGTACCTTCGCCCCGGCGGGACAGAGCACCCAGATCATCGTCGGAGCCTCCCCGGAACCGGACCGGACCCTGCTCCGCCTGGCTTCGGGCCTCTACCGCAGACTGGGACTCCGGCGGGTCTACTATTCGGCCTTCGTGCCCGTCAACCGAGACCCTCGCCTGCCCTCCGGAACCCCTCCCCTCCTTCGGGAGCATCGGCTCTACCAGGCGGATTGGCTGCTCCGGTTCTACGGCTTCTCGGTGGACGAAATCGCCGGCGAATCGGAGCCGAACCTGGACGCGGCCCTGGATCCCAAGACCTCCTGGGCCCTGCGCCACCCCGAGTTCTTTCCGGTGGACCTTGCCCGGGCGGGCCGGGAGGAGATCCTCCGGGTTCCGGGCATCGGCGTGACCGGGGCGGCTCGGATCCTGGAAACCCGAAGAGCCGGCGGACTTTCCCTGGAAGTCCTGCCCAAGCTCGGGGTCGCATGGAAGAGAGCCCGCCACTTTGTCGAGGTCCGCGGTTCCTTCGCGGGCGTCCACGGCGATCCCGATCGCCTCGGAGCCCTCCTGGGCGTTCCGGGGGCGGTACAGCGGAACGCCGCCCCTCCCGCGCCGTCTCCATCCCTGCAGAGGGAATTCCAATTTTAGAGATCCGGTCCGGGTCAAGGGAGGAGCACCTATGGGAAGCGCCGATCGAAGGGAACGGGCACTCCTGGCCGCGGCCGCTGTCCTGGAGCGGCCCGTCGGTTTCCGTTCCGGCCCGTCGGCCGGCGACCCTTCGGCCTGCCCGCCCCGAACCCGTTCCGGCCGAGGCGCCGGACACGGGTCGGCGCAGGGCCAGCTCGAGCTGGGGCTGTCCGAACCTGCCGGAGAAGACTCGGGGATCGAACCAAGGCCCGAGGACGCAGGCGCCAGCAGGCGTCCCGGAACCGGACGGGACTCCCGGGCCCTGCGTGTGGAGCGCTCCCTTCGGGCCCTGGGAGGGGACGTCTGGGAGTCCTTCGAGTACGCCCTCCGCACGGACCTGCCCGTGGAAGCCGAGGCTTCCGCTTTCGCGGTTCTCGCCCTGCTCTGCGGCTCCGAGGCCGCCGCGGATCGGTCTCGGCCGGAAGTTCGCGCAGTCCGGGCCGCGGCCTTCAAGGTCCGGCGGGAAGTGCACCGGCTCCTGGGTCTGCTCCGGTTCGAGCCGGACTCCGAAGGAGTCTACACGGCGAAGTGCGAACCGGACAACGATGTCCTGGACCTCCTGCTTCCCGCCTTCCAACGGCGATTCGGATCCGAGCCCTTCCGGATCGTCGACCTGAGGCGCGGGTCGGCTGCAGGATCCGTACTCCCCTCCCGGGGTAGCCCGGAACTCGATACGGACCTGGCCGGACTCTGGCGGACATACTACTCCGCCGCCGAGAATCCGGCCCGAGGGAATCCCCGGCTCCGCCTCCAGTACATGCCCCGGAGGTACTGGAAACACTTGCCCGAAATTGACGCTTGACGTGCGGTTCCGTTAATGTTAGGATAATAAAACATGAGGCCTCAAGCCTCCTCGTTTTTCAAGTTCTTGTTATTCTTACATAACATTGGAGGCACTATGAGGTTGTCCGAGGCTAGGGTCGGGCAGGATTTCGAGATCGTGGCTGTGCGGATCCCCCGGGAAGTCGGCAGAAGGCTCGCCGACATGGGGTTCACCGAAGGCGCCCGGGGCCGCATCGTACGGGGAGGAGCCTTCCGGGGTCCCCTGCATATCCGGATTCGGGATTACGATGTACTCCTGCGGCGCTGCGAGGCCGCGGGCATCGAGGTTCTGCCCCTGTATATTGAACCGGCTGGTGTTTCGGAGATCCCCGTGCAGGGCGCGTCCTTCCGCGGGCGGCACCGGAACGGAGCCGGCGGACGGTGGAGGCCGGGACACCGCGGTTGGAGGCTCGGCGGCGCCTGCCGTGATTCCGGTGTGTCCTCGCGACCGGAGGGGGGAGTATGAGCGCCCTGGCGCCCCGGGTAGTCCGGGTAGCCCTGGCCGGAAACCCCAACTCCGGCAAGACGACCTTGTTCAACGCCCTCACCGGGGCTCACCACAAAGTCGGCAACTACCCGGGGGTCACGGTAGAAAAGCGGGAAGGCTCCCGCGTACGACGGGGCAGGGAGTTCAGGTTCGTCGACCTTCCCGGGACCTACAGCCTGACCGCCTATTCGCTGGACGAGGTCGTAGCCCGGGACTTCATCCTGGACGAACGGCCGGACGTGATCGTGGACGTCCTGGACTCGACGAATCTCGAGCGGAACCTCTATCTATGTCTGCAATTCCAGGAGTTCGGCATTCCCGTCGTGGGCGCCCTGAACATGAGCGACGAAGCCGAGGCCAAGGGTATCGAGATCGACGCGGAGGGACTCGGCACGGTCCTGGGCCTCCCCATGGTCAAGACGGTCGGATCCCGGGGAATCGGTATCGAGGAACTCTTGGACGCCGTCGAGGCGCGGGCGGAGGGCCGAGGGACAGAGCTCCGCATGCCCGGGTACGGCGCGGAGCTCGAGACCCGGATCGACGGCCTCCAAGCCCTCTTGGACTCGGATCCCGCCTTCGCATCGAGGCACCCCGGCCGATGGCTGGCGGTCAAACTCCTGGAAAAGGACGAACACGCAGCCCGGATCGTTCTTGGTCATCCCCGAACGGCCGAGATCGAGGAGACCGCCCGGCAGTCCGTGTCGTGGGTTGAGCGTCACTTCGGGAAGGACGCGGAGATCGTGGTTTCCGAGCAGAGGTACGGCTATATCCGGGGGGCGGTCCGGGAAACCGTCCGAGTGGTCCGCAAGCCGGATTTCTCCCTAACCGAATCGATCGACAAGCTTATCATGCATCCGTTCCTGGCCCTGCCCTTATTCGCCGGGGTGCTCTGGTCGGTCTTTCAGTTGACCTTCCTGATCGGGCAATACCCCATGGGCTGGTTGGAAAGCCTGTTCGAACGGTCCGGAGCAGCCCTGGGCTCCGTCCTTCCCGACGGGCTTCTGCGGTCCCTGGTGGTGGACGGGATTTTGGGAGGCGTCGGAGGGGTATTCTCCTTCGTGCCCCTGATCGTGATCCTCTTCTTCCTCCTGTCCATCCTGGAAGACGTGGGCTATATGTCCCGGGCGGCCTTCGCGACGGACCGGATCCTGCACACCTTCGGACTCCACGGCCAGTCCGTGCTGCCCATGATACTGGGATTCGGGTGCTCTGTCCCCGCCATCCTGGCGGCCCGTACCCTTAAAAGCCGCAGGGACCGGATCGCGACCATCCTGACGATCCCCTTCATGAGCTGCGGCGCCAAACTGCCCGTCTACGTCCTCTTGGCCGGCGCCTTCTTCCCGGAAAACGCGGCCAATGTGGTCATGCTGATCTACGCTATCGGGGTAGCTCTGTCCCTCCTCTCGTCCCTCCTCCTCCACAGCACGGTGCTCCGGGGGGAGCCCACCCCCTTCGTGCTGGAACTTCCTCCCTACCGGGCGCCCACCCTGAGGGGGGTTCTCTGGCATGTCCGGGAGAAGACCGGTCAGTACGTCAAGAAGGCCGGGACGGTCATCCTGGCGGCCTCCGTCCTGATCTGGGCGCTCACCGCGTTCCCGGCCCGAACGCCCGCGCCCGGAGAGGCGGAATACCTCGCGGCCCTCTACGCCTCCGAACATCCCCGGGCGTCCGCGGACCAGGCTGAGGCCTGGGCGGAGACCTCCCTGGCGACGGCCGCCCTGGAATACAGCGCCGCGGGCCGCCTGGGCAAGTTCATCGAACCGGCCTTCCGCCCACTGGGGTTCGACTGGAGGGTCGGCGTGGCAACCCTGACGGGTTTCGCGGCCAAGGAAGTGGTGGTCTCCACGTTGGGGATCCTCTACCGGACCGGACTGGACGAGACCGAGGAGAGCGGAACCCTGAAGGAAGCCCTTAGGGCGGATCCCGGGTTTTCGCCCCTTACGGGCTTCGTCCTCATGCTCTTCACCCTGATCATACCTCCCTGCTTCGCCTCCCTGGCGACGGTACGGGCGGAACTGGGCTGGGGTTGGCTAGGATTCGTGGTCGCCTATTTCCTGGTCCTGGGCTGGGCGATCGGATTCGCGGTGTACCAGGTCGGGAACCTGGCGGGCCTGGGATGAGCGGTTCCGCGGAGCTCCCCGCCGTCGTCGGGATCGTCGGGGCGGCGGCCCTGGGGATGGTCGTCGCCCTGGCCCGGGCGGGCCTAGGACGCCCCTGTTGCTACCCCGGGGGCGGCGGGAACCCCCAACGCGGGGACGGTTCCCGACGGGCCGACGGAGGGAGGCTCAGCCCTCGACAACCGGATTCCGGAGTATTCCGATTCCGTCTATCTCCACCTCGCAGACGTCCCCGGGCTTCATGAACAGGGGCGGTTTGCGGGCCATCCCGACCCCCGAAGGGGTTCCGGTAACCAGCACGTCCCCGGCCTCCAGGGTCATGGTCCGGCTGAGGATGGAGACCAGGTCCGCCACGTCGAAAACCATGTCCGAGGTGGTGCCGTCCTGGACGGTCCGGCCGTTCAGCAGGGTCCGGATCCGAACCCCCCGGGCTCCCGGAGGAAGCTCGTCCGGCGTGACCAGGACGGGCCCGAAAGCCCCGGT
>JAAYUR010000149.1 GCA_012517645.1 Treponema sp. | reverse complement strand
GCCAGGAGGATCTCCCGCTCCCCCTCAAGCCCCAGAGTTCTCCTCCGGGAACGGAGGGTCTCCGAGAACAAATGGTGATAGCGGTACCAGGTGCCCTCGTCGTCCAGGGGAACCAGGAAGAGGTTCGCGGCCTCGAGCCGCCGGATCATCTCCTCGGCGCCGCCCTCCGGACGGACGGCCTCGTCCAGTAGGGCGGGGCAGAAGCGGTCCAGGAGGGAGCTCGCGAAGAGGAAGTCCCGGACCTCGGGAGTCTGGGCCGCCAACACCTCCTCGACCAGGAACTCGAGGACCAGGCGGTCGCTTCCGGAGAAACTGCGGACGAAGGCCTCCGGATCGACCCGGCGGGACAGGGAGAGGGCCGCCATCTGGAGACCCGCGGCCCAGCCCTCCGCCTTCCGGTCGATCGCCGCGGCCTGGTCCCTGGACAGCAGGTCGCCGAGGGACTTCCGAAGGAAGCTCTCGGCCTCCTCGACGCTGAAGCGCAGGTCGTCCGCCCGGATGTCCGCGAGCATCCCGCGGGCCCGGAAGCGCGCCAGGGGAAGGCGGGGGTCCGTGCGCGAGAGGATGAGGAGGCGGAGGTTTCCGGGCAGCCTCTCGGCGAAGCGGGCGAAGGAATCCAGCACCGCCCGGGACGAGAGGAGGTGGAAATCGTCGAGGACAAGGAGGGTCCGCCGGCCCGCCGTCTCCGCGGCCTGCAGGATGGAGGCGGAGATCTCCGCGATGGAGGGAGGCTGGGCCGAGCACGCCTCCTCCATCAGATGTCGGTACGGCGATTCGCCGGTTCCCGCCTCCTCTTCGGCCCGATGGAGGCTCGCGGCCACCAGGGCCCAGAACCGGACGGGGTCCTCATCCTCCGGATCGAGGGAGAGCCAGGCGGTGCGGAGGGCCGCGCGATCCTACGGGGTCTCCTTCCGGGCGGCGAGGTATTCCGCCGCCAGGGAGGTCTTTCCGAACCCCGCGGGGGCGGAAACGAGGACGACGGGGCAGGACAGCCCTTCTTCCAGAATGTGCCGGAGGCCGGGCCTCGGAATGAGATTCTTCGGCGGGGAAGGAACGCGGAGCTTTCCGGAAAAAAGGGCGGCGTTCATCGGTCCCCAGAGTAGCGCACCCGGCCGACGCCGGCAATGCGCGGGCCCCGGACCGTCAACACGGGGAGCGCGCCCCACTGCGGACTCCCCGTGACTCCATCACGACCTAAGAATACCGGCTATTGGACAACGATCGTCGCGACGGACCCATCCGTGGATTTGTACTCATCCGCCGTTTTATCCAGCTTGATCAGGTATTTCTTCCCGGCCTCTGCCTGGAATTCCAGGAACCGTACAACATCACCCATACAACGATACGCCAAGGGCAGGTAATCCGTGGCGTACTCGAGGACGTGGCGGCCGGGGAGGATCTGAATGCTGAACTTTCCGTATCCGGGATCAACCAGGGGAGAGTGGATGATGTTCGGAACCGAAGTCTTCCGGATCATCATCGGCATCGTTCCTTTCGTGTTGAATGCGACCCACCGGGGCTCGATATAGGTCATCTCCGGCGCTATCATCCCGTCTATCCGGAACACGTAGGCGACCACCAGGCTGTCAGTCCGGTCGAAGTACAAAGTGGCCTGCGGCTCTCCCGGGGCGGGGGATTTAAAAACTGGAACCTTGTCGACCGTCGACGCCACGACTTGGCCGTCGCACTTGACCTGCCACGAGCTTCCCGCGTGCGCCAACTCGTAGGTCTTGCCGGGTTCCGTGGAGAAGGCGATGCTCAGGTAATTCAGCGGAGACTTGTCGAAGGGGGTCTTGTGCACATTGTAAAACTCCAGGACATGCTTGCCCGCCGGCAGGTTGACGCTGAAACCCAAGGTCCGCATATCGGAGTATGTTGCGCCGACGCAATTCGGAACCTCCGTGGTTCGGGGCGATCCGTCGACTCGGTAGAGATAGATGTCCGGGAATCCGGACCCTCGGAAGGTTACGGTCGACAACTCCGTCGAAGCCCGATCGGGCCCAGGGTAAGCCTTGACCGTAGTCGTCTGGACGGTTCCGCAACCTGCAAGAAAAGCCAGGATCCCCATGGCCGCCGCGAGGACTTGAGTACCGCGTTTCACGATAGCCTCCTCGGCGTAGCCGGTTCTGTTTTGCCTATCTTCTCTAGCTGGCAATATGAATCCCCTACGAATAAACCGCCCGCCATCACCTCCTTCCCACACCCAGCCTTCCGTCGATAGGCCGACTCGTTTTATTCCGGCAGCGCCAGATACATACAGGATAGTACGCCGGGAGCACCCGTCAAGGGAGGTTTTGTTGTTGATACCAAATGAGGCCTTTTCAAAACTCAGGGAGTTTTGAAAAAACTACCTTGAAATCCGCGATTGGCGAGCAATCGCAAAGCCAATCTTAAAAGTAGCCGACTTTTGAAATTGGCTCAGTATATCCAAGCGGGCCTTCCCCGGTAATTCCTGCGCCTTGGATCCGCCGCTCTTGCGGCCGCCAGGATCCCTCGCCATACTCTCCCCATGCTCCAGACCCTGGCGTACTACCTGGCCTTCCTGATCATCGGCCTGGCCTCCGCGTCCTTCGGCCCGGGCCTGCCCGAGTTCGCCCGGAACACGGGCGCCGGCTTGGCCGCCCTGTCGAGCCTCTTCCTCTTCCACCGGGTCGGTTACATAGCCGGGTCCCTGGGGGGCGGCCGGCTCCTGGACCGGACCCGGGGCAACCGCCTGACAGGACTGGTCCTGGGGCTCATCGCCCTGGGCCTCGTCTCCGTCTCCCGGGCCGCCTCCCTGCCGGTCCTCCTGGCCAG
>JAAYUR010000347.1 GCA_012517645.1 Treponema sp. | reverse complement strand
CGGACCGTCGCGGATCTCTATGTCTACATCGTGAAGCATTGGGATCACCTGAAACGGAAATACGGATTGCCCGTGACGGCCCGGTCCGCGGCGGTGGACTTCTCCTCCCGGTACGGCCAAAGTTTCCGGGACCGGATCCGGGGGGTTCTGTCCGCGTTGTTGGGAAAATGAAGCATAGCCAGAGGCTTTTTCGCCCCCCTGAGTTTAAAAACCTCATTTCAAAGCAAGAAAAGGTTCTCGTTTGTAACCTCCCCCCGGTATCGGTGTTTCTAGTGTGCATGGGGTGAGCGAGATTGCCTTCTCGACTCCGTTGTGGCGCGGCTCCCGGGGGTTCCTCCTTTCCCCCGGGAGCATTTTTTGCCCTTTTTACGGTACCCGCCGGTCCCGGAAGGATCCCGGCCCGTCTCGGGCGTATCGAAACCCGCCGAGCGTCCCGGGTTGACAGCTCGAGGCGTTTAAGGGTACCTTCCATCCCTGGTTAAGGAGTTGCCATGGCAGCTATAAGCAAGAACGCCCGTACGTCCAGCACGACTCAGCGATTCTACTGTCCCTGCGGCGGGGAGATAAAGATGAAGACCCTCTTCGAGGACGGCAAGATCAAGAACATCGCGGAGTGCGAAAAGTGCAAACGCACGGAGCGCCGTCCCAGCGATTTTAACTGATCGCGATCTGGGAACGGCACGGCCCGAATCGGGGCGCCGGAAGGCTTTTGCCTGGGGCGCCCCGCTTTTTTTGCGACCCCCTCGTCGGTAGAAGTCGTCGACCGGCGCGCTACGCCCGTTGCACCCCGGGATCCTCCGCGTGCCAGCGGTCGACGATCTCGGAAATGGAAGCCCGCGCCCGCTCCAGAACCTCCAGGATTTCCTTTTTCCCCGCCGGAGCCGGATAGATACCCGCCGTACGTACCCTGTACCGTCTGCCCCTCAGGTTGCGCAGCAAGCCCCGGATGTTCCGGACCTTCCAACCCCCGTCGATGGCCAGGGCCAGGACGGGCAGGCTTCCCCCTTCCTCCAGGATCCTGCGCACCCCCGCGGAGTGGAAGATTCCCACCGAGCCTGTACGGGACCGGGTTCCCTCGGGGAAGATGACGGGATCGACGCCCCTCCGGGCGCAGAGTCGGGCGAATCGAGCCAGCTCATCCATAGCCTGCTTCGCCTCTCCCTTGCGGGAGATCAGGGCGTGGCCCTGGATCCTGAGCACCAAGGATACCAGGGGGATGAAACGTCCGAGTTCCCTCTTGGATACCAGGCGCACGGCTCGGCAGGATCCGAAGTAGCTCATGACCACGATGATGTCCAGGAGGCTCTGGTGGTTGGCGACAACGAGGAACCGTTCGGGCAGGTCCGGCGGAGGGCCCCCGTCGGGTTCGTACCGGAATCCCCCGGGCCATCGCAGGATCGAAAACAGGCGTCGGATGATGTCGTCCGCCAGGAGGAACGATAGATTCTCCCCCCGGTCCCGGGCTAGAGCGCGGGCCGCCCGGAGCAAAAAATCGTAGAACAGGAAGAGGGCTACCGCGCAGAGAACAAATCCGATGGACCCGAGCATGGCTCAACTATAGCCGTTCATCCCCCAAACCGCAACCCGGGGACGGAACCCGACTTGCGTCTATCTATTGACACGGCAAGGCGCATCTGCTAGTTTTTCCCTCAAGCCCCGGTTCGGCGCATAGGCGCCGCGGGGGAGTCCGGAACCGTTTTAGGAGTACTTAGTTGGGCAAGAACCAGTCGTCCGCGGAAAAGCGCCACCTTCAGTCGGAAAAGCGCCGGATCCGCAACAAGCGCGTAAAGAGCGAAATCCGCACGGAGGCCAAGAAGGTAGTAGCCGCCGTCCAGGGCAAGGACAAGGCCGCGGCGGAAGCCGCCCTCAAGGCCATGATCAAGGATATCGACACCGCCGCCAGCAAGGGAATCGTCAAGAAGAACGCCGCGGCCCGCAAGAAGTCGAGGATGCAGCGTCTGTTCAACACCCTGTCGGTTTGATCCAGGAAACGCCGCGGTTCGACGGACGGCGTCGTTCTTTTTTCCGAGCGCTAGGTTCCGGGGGATAAGATGGCCGAAAAGGTCACGAAAGCTGAGCTGATCGATTCTCTGCATGACCGTCTCTCGATCAGCCGGAAGGACATTCACTCCTTGATTGACGGCGTGTTCGAGGAAATCAAGACGGCCATCCTGTCCGGCCGAACCGTAGAGCTCCGCGGGTTCGGAACCTTCGAGGTCCGGGTCCGCAAAGGCAGGAAGCGTGCCCGGAACCCGAAGACCGGGGAGCCCGTATCCGTTGCCGACCACGGCGTCGCGGCCTTCCGCCCCGGCCGCGATTTGAAGAAGGCCGCCTGGAGTTTGAAGGACCGGCCGGGACCGGTTCCGAATGGCTCTGACGGCTCCCAGCAATAAACAGCAACCTCTCGGATTCGCTACCGCCGTCTCCTGCGTCCTGGTATCCCTGGGTCTTAATGTCCTCGCGTTTCCCAACCCGGTCTTCGAAAAAGGCCTGGGCTTCCCCGCCTGGATAGCCCTTGCACCCCTCTTCGCGATCCTTCCCGACCGGAAACCCCGGTCCGCCGCGCTCTGGGGCATGGTGTACGGGATCGCCTTCTATGCCCTGTCCAATTATTGGCTTTGGATCTACCACCCCGTAGCCTTGATCATAGCCTGTCTGTACGCCGCTTTCTGCCTGGCCATCCTGTTCCCGGCGCTGGTTCTGGCGGTTCGCGGCCTTCCCGGGGCGGGTTTTCTGACCTTCCCCTTCCTATGGCTTTCCTACGAGGTTCTCCGGTCCCGGGGTTTCATGGGCTATCCGTACGGGGTCTTGGGCTATGCCTTCTGGAGAGACCGGGCGATCCTGGGCCTGGCATCCGCGGGGGGAGTCTGGCTCGTGTCCCTGGCCGCCCTGGGAGTGAACGCGGCCGCGGGATACGCCCTGAGGACCTTCCTTCTCGACCGATCCAGGGCTGAGGGGCAAGGTGCCCGGGAACTCCCGTGGAAAGCCCTGGCCGCCGCGGCCTGTATCGTGGCCGTCTCCTATGCCGCGGGGACCCTTCTCGGGACCCGCTGGGAACCCCGGGGCTACTTCCGGGCCGCCCTGGTCCAACCCGCGTACCGGGAGCGCCAACGCTCCATCCAGGATTACCGGAACATGGCGGACCGCCTGATCCGCCTGACCGAGGAAGTCCGGCCCGAGAAACCCGATCTGATCGTCTGGCATGAGACCGCCATAGTCCCGCCCCTGGGGTGGCACCTTCGATTCCGACCCAACCGGGAGACCCTGGATCTGGCCCTTCGCCTGGACGGGTACATCCGAGGCCTGGACGTTCCCCTCCTCTTCGGCAACGGCCGGGCGGAACCCGCGGGACCGGATACCGGATCCCGAAAAAACTGGAACAGCGCCTTCCTGTTCGCCGAAGGCCGCGAGGTCGACTGGTACGACAAGATGCGCTTGGTGCCCTACTCCGAAACCTTTCCCCCCGCCAAGATCCTTCCGGGCATCGCCGCGATCATCGAGGCCGAGGTCGGCCAGTTCTGGGAGGCGGGAGAGAGGATCACCGTCTTCCGCTCGGGAGGAGCGGGTTTCTCCGTTCCCATCTGCTTCGAGGACTCCTTCGGAGAACATACCCGCGCCATGGCCGCGGCGGGAGCCGAGTTCCTGGTGGTCCTGACGGACGACGCCTGGGGCAAGTCCGCCCAATGCCAGTACTACCACCTGACCCAATCAGCCCTTCGGGCTGCGGAGTTGGGGATCCCGATAGCCCGGACCGCCAATACCGGGGCGACAGCCCTGCTCGGGCCCGACGGAACCCTGAAAGCCGAGCTTCCGCCCTTCCAGGAAGGCATCCTCCGGGTGGACATCCCTCTGCCTCCGGCCTCCTTCCGGGGCACGATCTACCGCCGGATCGGGGCCGCCGTGGCCTGGTTCGGTCTGGCCGTCTCGGCGGCGGTCCTGGCTCTGGCGTTGGCGTATGTCCTACGGGAACCCCGCGAGAAAGCCGGGGCCGAGAGATTCGGGGCAAGGTCGTGATTTTTCCACGGTCCGGATCCCCGCCGAATCCCGGCCCGGGGCCGCGGCGCCCCCGGGCAAGGTAACGAAGCTCCCTCGATTGACAATACGAGTCGGCTGTAGGAAAATGAGGCTCGACAACCAAAGTAGGTGCCGATGGAAGAAAAGAAGCGGATACTTATCGTAGACGACGAACAGATCAACCTCGAGTTCTTCGACGTCATGCTCTCCAAGCTCGGGTTCCGGGTGGAGAAGGCGGAAAACGGGATGGAAGCCCTGGACGCCATAAAGAAGGCCAAACCCGACCTGGTGCTCCTGGACAACGTCATGCCCAAGCTCTCGGGTTGGGAGCTGACGAGGCTCCTAAAAACCAATCCGGAATACTCGGAATACTCGGACATCCCCATCATCATGTTCTCCGCCATGGACGACGTGAAGGACAAGGTCGAGGGGCTGGAACTCGGGGCGGACGATTACATCACCAAACCCTTCAATTTCTCCGAGGTCCTGGCCCGGATCCGGGCCGTCCTTCGGACCCGGGAACTGATCCGCCAGATCGAGTACCGGGAAGGCCGGCTTCGGATCGCCGAGGAGATGGCCGGTGCCGCGGTGCAGGTCGCCTCCGAGGTCCGGACCCTGCTGTCGAAACTCAGCGCCAAGGCGGGGAGCCCCTCCGAGGAGGCGCGC
The DNA here is from genome assembly GCA_012517645.1 of Treponema sp. Taxonomy (GTDB): domain Bacteria; phylum Spirochaetota; class Spirochaetia; order Treponematales; family UBA12059; genus JAAYUR01. The sequence goes on along the minus strand of JAAYUR010000347.1, from coordinate 352 downwards.
GAGATCGCCGCCCGGTTGGACGAATGGGAACGCCGCGTGGATACCTGGAAGGCCGAGGCCGAGCGCCTGAAGATCGGGGAGACCGCCCTGGCGGCCCTCAAGAAGAAGGTCCGGGAACACCCCGGACAGTAAGGAGGTTCGGGGTGATCACGGAAGAGAAAAAGCGGGTCCTCGAGCTCTTCGCACAGGGGCGCAAGTTCTACAAGCTTATGAAGTTCAAGGAAGCCGAGTCTCTCTTCGCGGAAGCCCTCCGGATCGACGCCGAGGACGGACCCTCCAAGGTCTACCTGGAACGCTGCCGGCACTATATGCAGGAACCGCCCCCGGAGGACTGGGACGGCGTGTTCGTGAT
>JAAYUR010000545.1 GCA_012517645.1 Treponema sp. | reverse complement strand
GTCAGCTTGTAGTCCGCCCGGGGCAGGGCGGGATGCTTCCAGGAAACCCCGAACTGGGCCCGCTGGATGGCTTCTTGGGGATGTTCGATCCGAAGCCCCATCGCGAAGGGCTTGGGCTCCAGGTTCGCGCCGATCCGCTCGAGCTCCTCGAAGACGTCCCGGGCGCTGTGGCCCACCGCCAGGACCACCCGGTCCGCCTCGATCCGCTCGGCACCGTTCACCGTGACCGAACGGATCCGGCCGTCCCGGACCTCCAGGGAACTCACCCGGGCCCCGAAGCGGACCTCGCCGCCGAGGCGCTCGATCTTGGCCCGGAGGTTTCGCACCACCGTCACCAGGTAATCCGTGCCGATATGGGGCTTGGCCAGCCAGGAGATCTCCGGGGGAGCGCCCGCCTCCACGAACTCGTCCAACACCTTGCGCATCGCGGCGGGACGATCGTGGACGCCGGTGTTGAGCTTTCCGTCCGAGAAGGTCCCCGCCCCGCCCTCCCCGAATTGCATGTTGCACTCCGGGTCCAGCTCCCCGGTCTCCCAGAAACGCCGGACGGCCTCGGCCCGGGATCCCACGTCCCCGCCTCGTTCCAGAACCAGGGGGCGGTACCCGTTCTCCGCCAACAGGAGGGCGCAAACGAGCCCCGCGGGCCCGGCTCCGACCACCACGGGCCGAGGCCGGCCCTCCTCCCGGGACGGCTCCGCCGGGCGGGGGAAGCGGTCGGGTTCCTCCGGAGCCGCCGGAATCCAGCCCCGGCCGGAGGATTCCCGCGGGGGCCTGCGGAGGGTAACGGTCACCCCGTAGACCACCCGGATGTTTCCCTTGTCCCGGGCGTCGAAGGACTTCCGGTCCAGGCGGAAGGTTTCAAGGTTCTCCGGAGAGGTCCGCAGAAGGGTCAGGATCCGGCGCTCGATGTCCTCGCGGCCGTGGTCCAGGGGGAGCTTGAGCTCGGGTATTCTGAAGCTCGGCACGGTTCTCAGGGCCCCGCAGGGAGAGTGCGTTCGACCCGGACGGATCCGGCCCGGTCGAAGCGCATCGGGAACTCGGAAAGGCGCGGTCCGGGGACGCCCACCCGCGCCTGACCTTCCAGGCGGAACCGGACCGTCTGGAGCTTGGCCACAAGGTCGAAGAGATCCCGCCCGGTTTCCGTGAAGTTGAGCAGGACGGGAAGCCGGACCTCCGCCTCCCCCCCCGCGGGGATCGGCATCGGACGGTCCAGGGTTCCGGAACCCCACATCCTGCCTTCCCCGTAGAAGCGATAGGAAACCGTATGGAACTCCACGGGAAACGGGTTGGGGTTCTCCACGTCCAGGATCAGTTCCAGGAGCACGTTCACGAGCTCGTGCCGAACAAGGACGACGGACCGGATCGTGAGGATCGGTTCCAGGGCCTTGGGCTCCTCCGGCACCTCGGCGCGGGGCTCGGGCACAGCCTCGGGCTCGGGAGGCCGGGAGGCGCAGGAGCCCAGGACCGCGGCGGCCAGGAAGGCCCCGGCCAGGACAAGGGTCGCGGACAGGAGGGGGCTTCGGCGATCCATCCTAGGCTTCCAGCTTCTCGTACTGCAGGCGGTAGAGGTTGGCATACACCCCCTCCCGGGCCATGAGGGTTTCGTGGTCTCCCTCCTCCACGAGGCGCCCGCCCGCC
>JAAYUR010000391.1 GCA_012517645.1 Treponema sp. | reverse complement strand
GTCAGCATGCCCAAGCTCAAGACCCACAAGCTCCTGTACTTCACCGGGGCCGCGAAGAACCTCTTCGGCATTGTGCCGGGCCTGGGTAAGAGCCGGTACCACCTGCGGTTTCCCGAGCGCCGGGAGTTCGGGGCCATGATCACGGACCTGGTCCTGGCCGCCAAGCCCGCGTTCGCCCTGATGGACGCCGTCGTGGGCATGGAAGGCCCGGGCCCCGGGAACGGAACGCCCCGGCCCCTGGGCTGGCTTCTGGCCTCCCGGGACTGCATGGCCCTGGACTGGACGGCCTCGGGCTTGGTCGGGTACGAGCCCGGGGATATACCTTACCTGGCGGACGCCCGGGACCGGGGCATCCTGGTCCCCGGGGACATCGAGGTCCGGGACCTGGATCCCGACCGGGAGCGGGTGTCGGACTTCAAGCGGATCCGCGTCCCCCACGACACCGACTTCTTCCGGGCCCGCCTGCCCGGCTTCGTCCACCGGCTCGCCCGGAACCTGGCGGTGGAGCGCCCCGCCTTCTCGGACCGGAAGTGCGTGGCCTGCGAGGGCTGCGTGAAGATCTGCCCCGCCAAGGCTCTCGCCTTCCGGGCGGGCAAGAAGGCCCCGGTGATCGACTACTCCGCCTGCATCCGATGCTACTGCTGTCACGAGATCTGTCCGGCGGACGCGATCAAGCTGGTGCGACGTCCCTGGTGAAGCGGCGGCGATCCGGGCGGGACGGCTAGGATACGGCTCCGAAGTTCATGAATAGGTAGGGCAGACGCTTGCGCAGGACATCGTAGGAAAAGAAGCGGCTGCCGAGCCGGAAATTATGTTCCGCCCATTCTTCCCGCATGCCGGGATCCGCCAGGAGCTCCGCGGTCTGGCTCACCGTATCCCGGGTGATGTACCCGTCGATGGACACCACCTTGAAGCCGATGGGATCGATGTCCTGGGCGTAGATGGCGTACTGGTTCACCAGGATGGGCTTCCGGTAATAGACGGCCTCCAGGAAGGCGTTCCCGAACCCCTCGTAGGTGGAGGGATAGGTCACGAAGTCGCAGGCCACGTAGGCGTCCCAGAGGCTGTAGACCTTCCCCCCGTCGGGCCGGACGCCCCGCTCCGGAGCCAGAAGATCGGGCCGGATTAAAAGCGGCACCTCCAGGATGGCCGCGTAGTCCGTGATCCGGTTGAAATAGGCGTTCCCCTCGTCCAGCTCCGGATGGGAGACCAGGATCTTGCCCCTCCCGGCTCCTTCGGGAGACCGATTGAACCGGGCGACCAGCTCGATGGCGTTCTCGATGCCCTTCCGCGCCACGATGCGGGTGGGCTGGAGGAAGATGATGTCGTCCTCGGAGAGCCCGAAGTCCCTGCGGAAGGTCGCGTTGTAGGCGTCGGGTTTCACGGGTTCCGCGTGGAAATCCCAGACGTTCGGGATCATGAACGAGGAGAGTCCGCAGCGGAAGGCCAGCTGCTGGCGGGCCTCGGTGTTGATCACCACGTGGGAGATGGAATGAAGCTTGGGCGGAAAGGACCTGCCCAGGTAATCCTCCGCGCATCCCGTGAGGAACCGGGGCCGCTCCCAGAAGAAGTCGTGATGGTGGGCTATGGTGGGCATCTCCGTCTCGGCCACCAATTCCGTGATGGCCAGACCCAGGGGTATGTGCATGGGTATGGCCAGGGCGTTCTCGGGGATGATGAGGTCGATGCCGAAGTCCTCGATGAACTTGTACATCTCCGCCTTGATCCCCCCCTTTATCTCCCCCACGTCCG
>JAAYUR010000465.1 GCA_012517645.1 Treponema sp. | reverse complement strand
GATAGACCTCCAGGACGCCGTCTTCGTGACCGGCTCCAACACCACCGAGACCCATCCCGTCATCGGGACCCGGATCAAACGGGCCGCCCGGCGCGGAGCACGGCTGATCGTGGCGGATCCCCGCCGGATCGAGCTGGCCGAGAAGGCGGAGATCTACCTGCCTCTGAAGCCCGGCACCAACGTGGCCCTCTACAACGCCCTGGCCTGCGCCATCCTGGAAGATGGCCTGGCGGATCGGGAGTTCATAGCCGAGCGGACCGAGGGCTTCGAGGACTGGGCCGAGAAAATCCGAACCTGCACCCCGGAAAAGGCCGCCGCAGTCTGCGGTGTCGAGGCTCGGGACATCCGCAGGGCGGCACGGATCTACGCCGAAGCCCGGACCGCCGGGATCTACTACGCCATGGGAGTCACCCAGCACAGCTCCGGCACCGAGTCCGTCATGGCCCTCGCCAATCTCGCCCTGGCCTGCGGAAAGCTCGGGAAGGCCGGCTGCGGGATCAATCCCCTGCGAGGCCAGAATAACGTCCAGGGAGCCTGCGACGTTGGAGCCCTGCCGGACGTCCTTCCGGGATACCGAAAAGTGAGCGACCCCGCGACCCGGGCAGCGGCGGCGGCGGTTTGGGGACGGGAGCCCCCGGCGGAGCCGGGGCTGACGGTGACCGAGATGATCCGAGCCGCCGAGACGGGGCGGATCGGATTCCTGTACATCATGGGGGAGAATCCCCTGGTCTCCGACCCGGACATCGGCCACGTCCGGGAAGCCCTGGAGGCGGCGGAGTTCCTGGTGGTCCAGGACATCTTCCTGACCGAGACCGCGGCCCTGGCGGACGTGGTCCTTCCGGCCGCCTGCTTCGCGGAGAAGGACGGAACCTTCACGAACACCGAGCGGAGGGTCCAGCGGGTGCGACGGGCCGTTCCGCCCCCCGGTCAGGCCCGGGAGGACCTGGACATCCTGGCGGATCTCCTGGCACGGCTGGGCCTGCCCCAAGCGGACCGCACGGGGGCGGGAGTCTTCGCGGAGTTGGCCCGCCTGGCGCCCCAGTACGCGGGGATGTCCTGGGGTCGCCTTGATTCCGGGGGCCTTCAATGGCCCTGTCCCTCTCCGGAGCACCCGGGCACCCCTATCCTGCATGTCGACCGGTTTACCCGGGGCCTCGGCCGCTTCATTCCCCTTCAATGGAAGCCTCCTGCGGAGGAGATCGACACGGAGTATCCCCTGATCCTGACTACGGGGCGCAACCTCTACCAGTACCACACCCGGACCATGACCGGCCGGGAGGAGGGGTTGTCGATACTGGCCGGCGAGGCTTACGCGGAGCTCCACCCGGAGGCCGCGGTCCGGGCCGGAGTCCGGCACGGCGAGATCCTGCGACTTTCCACCCGTCGGGGCTCCATCGAGCTGACCGCCCGGGTCTCCGAGGGGATCCGTCCGGACACGGTTTTCGTGCCCTTCCACTACGCCGCGGCGGCGGCGAACATCCTGACCGGGACCGCCCTGGATCCCCATGCCAAGATCCCGGAGCTCAAGGTCTGCGCGGTTCGGGCGGAGCGGGGGAACTGCCGGGCTCCTTCCTGATCCGCGGGGATCCCCCCCGCAAGGCCGCCCGCCGCCGGAACTTGGGCCTCGTACTCCTCGGCCCTACTCCCACTTGAACAGGGCCGCCGCGGCCGTCAGGGCGGCGGCGCTGAAGATCCCCAGGAACAGCAGGTCCGGGGCGACCCGGCCGAAGCCCGCCGCCCGTTCCCGGGCGACCGTCTCATCCGGAGAAGCCTTTTCAGCGGCCGAGAACCTTGTTCAGGGTATCCTCGAAGGTCTTGACCGTTCGCTCCGGGTTCGCCAGCTTGTCCAGGCCGAAGAGGCCCACCCGGAAGCTCTTGTAGTCCGCGGGCTCGTCGCACTTGAGGGGCACTCCGGCGGCCACCTGCATTCCCAGGTCCAGGAACTTTTTCCCCGACTGGATGTCCGGATCCGTGGTGTAGCTGACCACCACCCCCGGGGCCTCGAAGCCCGGGGCAGCAACGCTCTTGAAGCCCCTGGACGCCAGGAGGGCACGGACTCTGCGTCCGAGTTCCGTCTGGGCGGCCCGGGCCTTCTCGAACCCGAAGGCCTCCACCTCCTTCATTACGCCCCGCAGGACGATCAGGGAATCCGTGGGCGGAGTGGCGTGGTAGGCGTGCCTGCCGGCTTCGTAGGTCTCCATGATCTCCAGCCACTTCTTGAGGTCGCAGGCGAAGCTGGTGCTGACCGTGGAGTCGATGCGCTCCCGGGCGGCCGGGCCCAGGGCCACCATGCCGCAGCAGGGCTGGCCGCTCCATCCCTTCTGCGGGGCCGTCACCAGGACGTCGATCCCCAGGGCCTTCATGTCCACCCATATCGCGCCGGAGGCCACGCAGTCCAGGACCAGCATGCCCCCGTGGGCGTGCACGGCATCCGCAAGGGACTGGATGTAGCCGTCCGGAAGGATCATCCCCGAGGAGGTCTCCACGTGGGGGGCGAAGACCAGGTCCGGCTTCTCCCGCCGGATCGTCTCGACTGCCTCCGCGATCGGGACCGGGGCGAAGGGGGACTCCGGGGCTTCCGCGGTGCGGCGGGCCTTGAGGACGGTCTCGGAGGAGGGGATCTTCCCGACCTCGAAGATCTGGCTCCACCGGAAGCTGAAGAGGCCGTTCCGGATGACCAGGCACTTCTTCCCCGTGGCGAACTGGCGGGCCACGGCCTCCATGCCGAAGGTCCCCGAACCTGGAACAATGATCGCGGACCGGGCCTTGTAGACCTCCTTCATGACGCGGGAGATGTCTCGCATCGCGCCCTGGAAGAGCTTGGACATGTGGTTCACGGAACGGTCCGTGTAGACGACCGAGTATTCGAGCAAACCGTCGGGATCGACGTCGGGCAAGAGTCCGGGCATGGGAGCCTCCTAGCGCATGAATATGCTTAAGCCTATCCCAAGACCGTCTCGGGACGCAAGGCGCGCCGCAGTCTATTCCATCCGGGCCGAGGCGATGACCTTCTCGTAGTCCGGCTTCAGGGCGGGGAACCCGTCAGCCCCGGCGCCCCTGGGGCGGTTACGCGGGCTTCATTCCCCGGACCTTAACCGCTCGATGCTCTCTTTTAAAAATTCCTTGGGTAGAATCCCCGTGCGTTTCCCAAACATCTCGTAGATCCGACAGGTGTAGTTGAACCCATCCGGACTCTTGCCGGTATAGACGTCGATGCCGTCGACCAGCACGGTCGGTGAGCCTTGGAACCTGAGCTCTTCAGCCCGATCCAAGCCCCGGACGTTGGTGATCTTCAAGTCCGACTTGGGAAACAATCCCTCTTCGCTCAACACTTCCAGATTTCGGAGAGTTTCCGCTGCGTTCGGGCAGCCTTCAAAATATTGAAATTCGATCATCCCGATGCTCCTCGTATGTTTTAAATATATCAGTAATAAGATAAAGTATAAAGAAGAAACGACTCGCGGGGGAGGCGCTAAAGGGCCGTTCGAGTCCTAGCCCTGTGGTAGGACTCGCCTTCCGGACTCGGACCTCGTGCCCTCGTCCGGAAGGCCGCCTCGCTGGCTCTCGCCGCATCCTGCGGCTCGCGCTCTCCGGCTCGCGACGCCAGCTCGGTTCGAGTCCTACCCATCTTCCCGAAAACGAAAAGAGGCCACGCCTTAGCGTAGCATCTTCTATAGCAGGGGTAGGACTCGAACCTACGACCTCCGGGTTATGAGCCCGACGAGCTGCCAACTGCTCTACCCTGCGTCGATGTGAGAGTAAACTACAAGAAACGAGAGAAAATGTCAATAGACCCGATCTATTGCAGAACCCTC
>JAAYUR010000031.1 GCA_012517645.1 Treponema sp. | reverse complement strand
GGGCCTGGCCCCGGGCTACACCCAAGCCAACGTGGTCATCCTGCCCAAGGAATACGCCTTCGACTTCCTTCTGTTTTGCTATCGGAACGAAAAACCCTGCCCCGTCATCGACGTCAGCGAGCCGGGAATCGTCTCTCCGCCGATCGCGGGTCCGAAAGCGGATATCCGCATCCATGTCCCGAAGTATCGCGTCTATCGCAGGGGGGAACCGGCCGGGGAGGTGGAGGACATCCGCGAACTCTACACTCCCGACATGGTGACCTTTCTCCTGGGGTGCAGCTTCACCTTCGAGCAGGACCTCCTGGACCACGGCATTCCGGTCCGGCATATCGAACTGGACCGGAACGTCCCGATGTACGTCACGAACCGGGAATGCCGTCCCGCGGGATCCTTTTCCGGACCCATGGTCGTCAGCATGCGCCCCATCCCCGCGCACCTGGTGGAGAAGGCCGCCGCCGTGACCCGGCCCTACCGCAAGGCTCACGGCGCCCCCGTCCACGCAGGGGATCCTTCGGTCCTGGGCATCCGGGACATAGGCAAGGTCGATTTCGGGGATCCCCCGGAGATCCGGCCCGGAGAGGTTCCCGTGTTCTGGGCCTGCGGGGTCACCCCGCAGATGGCCCTGCGGCGCGCCAAACCGGAAATCGTCATCACCCATGCCCCGGGCCACATGTTCATAACCGATATCCGTGACAAGGACCTGGCGGAATCGTGAGCTCCGACCGGACGGAAAAGGAAAGCCTCGGGGAGACCATCCTCAAGATCGAGGACATCGCCCGGCGGGATCCCGGCGGAAGGGGGCTTTCCAGGCGGGCTCCCCGGGGCGCCCTCGGACCCGCCGCCTTCGAGCTTCTCTCAAGCCGCCGGGTCGCGATCGTCACGGGCTTCTGCGTCCGGGCAGCGGGGATCGGGGAGACCGACGGCCCCCCGGGCTCCCTGGCCCTGGGCGGGGCCCTGCGGATCCTGGGCAAGAAGACCGCCCTGGTGACGGACCGCTACTCCCTGCCTCTCCTCAAGGCTGGGGCAAGGCGCTTGGGCATACCGTTTCGGGCCCTGGAGCTCCCGAACAAACAGAACGAGACGGACGCGGTCCTGGGGCGCTTTGTTTCCGCCTTCAACCCGACCCACGTCGTAGCCCTGGAACGGCCCGGGAGCGCCCCGGACGGACACCGGTACTCCATGCGCGGAGAGATCCTGGACGATGTCGCCCCTTCGGCGGACCGTCTGTTCGTGCCTCAGCCCGGGCGCACCTGGGTGACCCTGGCCGTGGGGGACGGGGGGAACGAACTCGGGATGGGGAGCCTGCGGGACGCGCTTAAAGATGAAGTTCCTCAAGGAAGCTTGATCTTCTGCGCATCCCCGGCGGATCACACCCTGGCCTGCGGCATATCCAACTGGGGAGGCTACGCCCTGGCCGCGGCCCTGTCCCTCCTCTCGGGGGCCCTCCTCCTCAGGACGCCCGAGCAGGAGCGGGACCTGCTTTCTGCCGTCGTCGAGGCCGGAGCGGTGGACGGGTGTACGCGGCAGAGGACTCTTTCCGTGGACGGGCTTTCCTGGGAGGAGTACGCAAGGACGCTCCAGGAAATCTACGACTGTACGTCCGAGGCCCTGAAGGCCCGGAAAAAGAATCCGGATGCGGAGGCGGACCGTGGAGATTGACCTGAATGCCGATGTCGGAGAGAGTTTCGGCGCCTACGCCCTGGGAAAGGACGAGGACCTGCTCGGGCTGGTGAGCTCCGCGAACATAGCCTGCGGATTCCACGCGGGGGATCCCGTGGTCATGGGAAGGACCGTAACCCTGGCCCTGCGGGGAGGCGCGGCCCTGGGGGCTCACCCGGGATATCCGGACCTGCAGGGCTTCGGCCGCCGTTCCCTCGCCCTGGGCGAGGACGAGGTCTATGCGGCGGTCCTCTATCAGATCGGTGCGCTCCGCGCCTTCGCCCAGGCGGCCGGGGCTGACCTGCGGCACGTGAAGCCTCACGGAGCCCTCTACAACGACGCGGCTCGGAACCCCGCCCTGGCCCGGGGTGTCGCCCGGGCCGCGAAGGCCGCGGGGGGAGATCTCATCCTGATGGGGCTGCCCGGGTGCGAGCTGGAGGCGGCCGCGGCGGATGCGGGGCTCGGCTATGCCCGGGAGTTCTTCGCGGACCGAGCCTACCAGGACGACGGGAGTCTGGTTCCCAGGAACCGGCCGGACGCGGTGATCCACGATGAGGCGCTGTGCGTCGCCCGGGTCCTGCGGGCGATCCGGGAGGGCGTGGTGGTTTCCGCGTCGGGACGGACGATCCCGGTGAGGGCGGACACGGTCTGTCTGCACGGGGACAACCCCGAGGCCGTGGCCTTCGCTCGAAGGCTGCGGGAAGCTCTGGAAGCCGCGGGTGTCGCGGTCCGCCCGGCGCGGGCCGGAGGGCGGTGACCGTGGTTCCGCAGCCCATACTGCACCCCTACGGGGATGGCGCCCTCATCGCCCTGTTCGATGACGTGATCTCCGAGGACTCCTATCGAAGGGTCCGGGGCTTGCCCGAGGCGTTGGAAGCGGATCCGGCCCCGGGCCAGGAGGAGCTGATCCCCGCGTATACGTCCCTGGTTGTTGTCTTCGACCCGGCGGTCACCGATTATGCCGCGGTTGAACGGGAGGTCCGGATCCGAGCGGCAAGGGCCGCGGATTCCGGAAACCCGAGGATCCGGGTCGTCCGGATTCCGGTCTGCTACGAACCTCCCTATGCCCCGGATCTGGAGGATGTGGCCCGGCACGCCGGGCTGTCCCGGGAGGAGGTGGTCTCCATCCATGCCTCCGGGAACTACCTCGTGTACATGCTCGGGTTCACGCCCGGCTTCCCCTACCTAGGCGGCCTCTCCCCCCGAATCGCGGCTCCCCGCCGGGCCAGCCCTCGAACCAAAGTGCCCGCGGGTGCCGTGGGAATCGCCGATCAGCAGACGGGTATCTATCCCTTGGAGAGCCCCGGTGGGTGGAACATCATAGGCCGAACCCCCGCGGTCCTCTTCGATCCCTCCCGGACGCCCCCGGCCCTCCTCGCCCCGGGCCAGTATATCCGCTTCGTTCCCATATCCGCCGAAGAGTTCACGAACCTGGCAGGCGCGGCCGAGGCGGACGCATGGCGGCCCGAGATCGTGGAGGAGGAGCGGCTATGACCGAGATCCTGGTGCTTGATTCCGGCCCCCTGACCACGGTCCAGGACCTGGGCCGGTTCGGAAGCCAGTCCCTGGGCGTTCCACCCTCCGGAGCCGCGGATTCCGAGGCCCTGCGGACGGCGAATCTCCTGGCGGGCAACGATCCCGGGGAGGCCTGCTTGGAGTGCACCCTCCGGGGGCCCCGGCTGGAATTCACGGGACACGCGGCCTTTAGCCTGTGCGGCGCCCGGGCCTCGGCCCGTTTGAATGATACGCCCGTGCCGATGTGGGAAACCCTGTACGCCTCCCCCGGGGACATCCTATCGGTCGGCCCCGCGGAGGCGGGTCTCCGGATCTACCTGGCCTTTTCGGGCGGGCTGGACGTACCCCTAGTCCTGGGAAGCCGTTCCACCTACCTCCGGGCGGGCTTCGGCGGTTGGGAGGGACGCGCCCTTCGCGCCGGGGACCGGATCCCCCTCCGTCCCGGGCCGGACCCCCGGACGTGGCCCCCCCTCCGGGTGCCGGAAGAGGAGCGGCCGGAATATCCCTCGGATATCGTCGTCCGCGCCCTCGCGTCCCACGAGCTCGATCGGTTCCTCCCGGAGTCGGTGGATCGCTTCTTTCAGGAACCCTTCACGGTATCCCCGAAAAGCGACCGGATGGGCTGCCGCCTGGAGGGGACGCCCCTGGCCCATGCCCGTGGAGCGGACGTAGTTTCCTCCGGAGTGCTGACCGGCACGGTCCAGGTTCCCGGGGACGGCCTGCCCATCGTACTGCTCGCGGATCGGCAGACCACGGGGGGGTATACCCGCATCGCCCATGTGATCCGGGCGGATCTTCCCAAGCTCGGGCAAGCCCGGCCGGGGGACCGGGTACGGTTTTCCCGGGTGGACCCGGAGGAGGCCCGGAGGGCGCTGGAGGAACAGGAAAGAATCCTCCGCTCCAGGATCCGCCCACGGTCCACGGATGTTCGCCCGAGGATTCCATCCGGCGCGACCACTCCGGAGCCGACGGAAACCGAAGCCGCAGACACGCGGGTGTACGGGAAGAGCCGGCGGTTTCGGGTAGTCGTAAACGGCCTAGCCTACGACGTGGAGATCACGGAATCCCGATCCTGATATAAAGCCTGAGAACGGTATGTTCAAAAAGCCTCCGACCGCGAACTCGGACGGCGCTTAGTATAATGTCCACCAAGCCAAAGGAACCCTATGGAAAATCGATCC
>JAAYUR010000495.1 GCA_012517645.1 Treponema sp. | reverse complement strand
GCTTCGGCGCCCTGAGGCCGGCGCAGCCGGCCTCAGGCTCCGGCCTCCTTCAACAGGTAGTCAGCCACCTCGTCCGTACCGGGCTCCAAGGACAGGCGCGCAAGGTTCCTCTTGTATTCGGAGAGGACCTCCGTCTCCGCGATCCTGCGGACCACCCGGGAAAAGGCGAAGACCGTGGGACAGTACCAGCCTACGTGGTAGTTCAAGGCGAAATTGATGATGAAACGGTCGTTATAGGTGGCCCATTCGGTGAAGATGAAGGGCTTGCCCATGAAGGCCGCCTCCATGGCTGTAGACGCCCCGGCCTTGCCCACCACCACGTCCGAGGCGGCCATCAGCTCGTTCATATTGGAGACATAGCCCAAGGGGGCTATCCGGGTCCTGGAAAGAATCTTGGACTTCATCGCCTCCAGTCGTTTTAACGTAGATCGATTTCTGCCCGCCACGGCGATGATGTTGACCGGCACCTGGAGAAGGTACAGCGCCTGGGCGTAGATGTAGACTTTCCCGATACCCTGCCCCCCCGCGGTTACGAGCAGGGTCGGCCACTCGGGATTCAGGTCCAGGTCCCGTTGGATCTCGGGCGGAGGCGTCCGGATATCGAAAAATCTCTTGTTGATCGGAAATCCCATCTGCCGGATGATTTCCGGACGGACACCGTGACGCAAGAGACGGTCCCGGGAGTGTTCCGAGGCTACGAGAAGGGCGTCCGCCCCCTCGTTGGCCCACCAGGCGTAGCCGTCGAAGGGATCCACCACGTAGGCTACCACCTTGAAGGGCCGCCTCAGGGTCTCCTTGGCCTTGACCGCCACGTAGAGGGCCAGGGGATGGGTGGCGAAGACCAGGTCCGGCCCGTAGCGGTCGATGTACTCGATCCCCTTGTGTACGAAGTCCTTGAACAGAAGGTCGATGTACTCCGCTCCCTTGCCGTAGAGTTCCACGAGGAGGTAGCCGATCCGGGCGGAGAGGGGGAAGGCCAGGCCCAGGTCCCAGGAGTCCTTGAGGGCCCGGTCGTCCTTGAGGGCCCCGCACTCCCGGGCAAAGTCCACCACGTCCACCTGGACCGCTTCCCCCACCCTCTCCACGACGGCGTCCCGTACCGCCAGGGCCGGGGCCTTGTGGCCGAACCCCACCTCGATCATGGTCATGAGGATCTTTTTCCTATCCATTGGGTCGGAACCTCCGGGGAGAGCACGGAATGACTGGGGGTACTCCTTCAGAATATACCCATAAGCGGGGGGCGCCGGCCACAAGACCCTTCCCGGATCAGCGCCTCAATGGATTGGACTCCCGCTCCATGGTTCCCGTAGACAGGAGCTCCCGGATCTTGTACGTCCCGTACTTGCGGGCCTTCAAAAAACCGCTCCAGGCAGCCTCCGCGAAGCGGCCCTGCTCCAGGAGTTCCCGGATCCACTCCAGGGCGTAGCGGGGGTCCGACTGGGGATGGGTGGCCTGGATCTCCCGGAGCCAGCGGAGGTTGAAGTCCTCCTGACTTCCGATGGTGGGCGCCGCGATCAAGGGAATACCCAAGCCCACGTAGAAAGATAGCTCGGAGGGCTTGGTCCATAGGATATCCGTATCGTGGAGGCAGGCTTCAAAGGCCTCGAAGTACTCCACGTCCGTACGGCCCGAGACCACCCGGACTCCCGGATGATCCGGGAGGATCCGCCGGACCGCATCCTCGAAGTACTCCCGCACCTCGGCCCGCACCCCGCAGACCAGGTTCATGGCGAACTCTCCGGTCCGGATCCCGGGCGCCAGGCTCTCCAGGGCCGCAGCCCCGATCTCCTTCTGGGCCCCCGCGCCGCCCACGGCGAAGGTGATCGTGACCGGTCCGGGGTCCCGGCCTTCCAGAAAATTCTCGGGCCCCAGGAAGTGCTCCACGTTCCGGCCGTGGAGGGGGCGGAAGCGATTCTCCGGGTCCAGGCGCCGAAGCCTGCGGCCCAGGTCCCGGCGCAGGATATCCAGGCTCTCGTCCCCCAATAGTCCCAAGGGCAGGGGGAAGCCGGTCATCCAAATACGCTCGTCCGGGACCCCGTACTGCTTGAGCCGCCGCATGGCGGATCCGCAGGGCACCAGGTATTCGATCCGGGAGTCCCGGGGACGGGAGGGTACCCAGACCCGGTTGATGTCCGCGTCGCAGATGATGCAGTAGATCCGGCCCCAGCCCGCCCGGTCCGCGGCCACGGCGGGGTGGTAGAAGGAGGTGACCAAGGGCAGGGGTTTTTCCCGGATCTTGTTCAGCAGAGTCCGGCACAGACCCTTTTCCAGCATCCGGTCCACAAAGCGGGTCTGGATCGAGGGAGCCGAGAGGTCCACCCGGGGATAGGGAGAGCGTATCCGCTGGAAGTAGTCCAGGATCCCGAACAGGGCAGGTCCGATAAGAGGGATGCCTCGGGCCCGGGAGAGTTTTTCGTAAATCTTCAGGAGCCTCTCCCAGAGCTTAAGCTCCTCCGCATCCGCGAAGGACGGATCGTTGACGATGAGGATCCCCCCCTCCGCCAGGTCCGAAAGGGGACGGACCGCCCGCTTGTGCCCTAAGCCCATGTTCGCCGCCGCCACCCAGGCCCGGGGTTTCTCCTCCGCCCGGGCCGAACCGACCGATGCAGCCATGCCGACCTCCTGGTACGGTAAGAATTTTAAGCAGGCGACGGCGGGAAGTCAAAGGTGGTGGACGGTAAGCGGTGGACAGTGGACGGAAGAAAATACAGTATGCGGAAGACGAACGTGTATAAGCCGGGAATCAATCCGCGGTTCAGGGGTCACTTCCATTCACTGTTCACCGTCCACAGTTCACCGTATACTTCCACCCATGAAAGACCAGCTCATCGTCAAGAACCTGCCCTTCATCAAGATCCTCCCGGCTTGGGCGCAGGAGCTATCCTACAAGTACCTGTCCAAGACCGCGAACCTCTACATCCTCCACGGGAATATCCGGGACTTCCTCCCCCACAAGATGAACGAGGGGGAGTTCATCTTCGTGAAGATCCAGGACTACGTGTCCGAGGTCCTCTTCGGGAACCGTGACATCATCGTCTTCTGGGACCGGTCCAGCGGGGTCACCTTCTGCACCCCCGAGATGATGAAGGCCTACCTGGACTCCCACGCAGAGAGGAACCCCGACGTCGACCGGGACGACCTCGTCTCCCCGGACCCCCTCCTCGCGTTCAAGTACCTGGAGGAGTACTTCCTCCTAAACATCCCCAAGAAGAAGCGGATCGTGCTGATCGCGGACTACGCCGAGACCTTCCTGCCCGCCAGCGACGTGGCCCGCCTCTCCGACGAGGACCGGTACTGCTTCGTCACCCTGAACCGCTGGTCCCACGACCCCGTGTTCACCAAGGGGGACGTGTCGGTGATCCTCCTGACCGAGAACCTCACGGACATCAACCCCCGGATCGTCTCCTCCCCCACCACAGTCAAGGTCCAGATCCCCATACCCGACGAGTCCGTGCGAACGAGCTTCCTGGAATTCCTGGATCGCCGGAAAACCCTCCTCCTGGACAAGGGCCTGTCGCCCCGGGAAGTCGGGACCATCACCTCGGGCTTGAACCTCATGAACCTGAACCGCCTGGCCGCGGAATCCTACCAGGAGGACCTCCCCATCTCGATGGACTATCTCAAGCAGAAGAAGAAGGAAATCATCGAGAACGAGGCCTCGGGGCTCCTGGAGTTCCTGGAAACCGAGCACGACCTGTCCTACGTCTCCGGCCACGACTTCGTGAAGCGCCGCTTCAAGAGCGCCGCCCGGGCCCTCAAGCAGGGGCGCCTGGACGTACTGCCCATGGGATACCTCATCTCCGGACCCGTGGGCACGGGCAAGAGCTTCCTGGTCACCGCCTTCGCCGGGGAGATCGGGATACCCATGGTCAAGTTCAAGAATTTCCGGTCCAAGTGGCAGGGGGTG
>JAAYUR010000089.1 GCA_012517645.1 Treponema sp. | reverse complement strand
GCAGGTACAGTCTGCCCAGGAGGCTTTTCAGGTCCTGCTCGGTGCGAACCGATTGGGCGATCTCGATTCGAACGGAATCCGTGAAGGTCAGGAGGTGGAAGGTGTCCCCGAACCGGAGGTATTCCCGGGCGATGCGGGAGACTACGAAGTCCACTACCTCCGTAAAGTACGGGAACATGCTCTGCGATGCGTCCAGCAGGACGATCAGGTCCACCGGCTGTTCCTGGGCCGACGCCGGGAACGGGGTTGCCAAGGACGCCGCCACGACGAGCGCGATCAAGAGCTTTTTCATCGGTCCACCTTCCCGGGCCGGCAAGGTTGTTACAGCTGCGCGGCCTTGATCGACTTTACAAGGTACTCGAACTTACGCTCATGGATCGAGAAGGAAAGGCGGTCCCCCGCCTTATGGTTCAGAAGTTTCTTGCCCAGGGGCGATAGGTACGAGATGACGTTGCTTGCGGGGTCCGATTCCCAGGGCCCGAGGATCGTGTAGGTCTCCTCCTTGCCGTCTGTCTCGTTCAGCAGCTGCACGACGGTTCCGAAGGACACCTTGGAAGCGTTTATCGTCGACTTGTCGAAGATCTGGGCTCGTTCGATCTCGTTCTTGAGCTTTGCCACCTTGGAGTTCAGCTCGTCCTGCTTTTCCTTGGCGGCCTTGTACTCCGCGTTTTCCCGAAGGTCGCCCAGCGAAAGGGCATAGGCGATCTCCTTCTGGTTGGCCGGCACCTCGACTTCCATGATCTGCTGGAGAAGCTTCTGTTTTTCCGAGTACTTTTCCGCGGTGACCATGAGGCCCCGGGATACCACGGCCTTCTCGGTCTCTCCCGTGATCTTGAAGTCCGGGAACCTCTCCATGATCTGTTTTCGGAGTTGGAGCTTGACCGCGGGATCCAGGTCCTTGACATCGTCCAGCAGGGTGTAGACCCGTTCGATGGTGTCGTGGCCCGATTGCTCCAGGAACCGCTCCAAGTTCTTGGTATTCTTGTCGAACAGGATCTTCTGGACCTGCTTGTTGATCTTGCGGTTCTCTGTGGTGTCCCTGTGGTTCTCGATCTCCTTGAACGAAATATCCAGGATATGGATCAGGGTGATCAGGATCTTTTCGTACGAGAGCTTGAGCTCCTGGACCCAGGGCTTTTCCAGAAGGTTGTTCACGACCCAGATGAAGGCGTCCCGGTGGTCCTTGTAGTTCTCCACGATGTCGAGGACCATGCGCTGGAGGCTTTCGATGTGGCCCGAAGCCAGCAGGGTGTCCACCATCCCGGCGGAGAGAGAGTAGGGGAAGAGGCGTATGTAGACCTCCGGCCACTCGGGAATCAAGGTCTTTATGTGGGTCAAGAAGGAATCCCGGAGCTTGGAATCCTTGAGCCCCTCGTAGACGGAGACGGGATCCTCGATGTTCGCGAAGAGCTCGGTGAACTGGACGGACAGGGCGGAGGCCAGGTGCTTGTGCTCCGTTGCCAGCTCCTTCACCAGGAGGTACGAGGCCATGACGTGCTCGTTGACGGTGGAGTAGGAACGAAGGTAGCCGGTGAAGAATCCGAGCATCTCCATGAACAATTCGGAATCCGTCTCGCCCTTGTCCGCTAAATCCCGGATAAACCGCACGCGCTCGAAGAATCCCTTCTCGGCCTTGAACTGCGCGTAGATCTTGTCCGTCAGGGAAAGGGACCGGTCCCGTACGATGAAGGTGCCGATGGAGTCCTGGGCGTTCCCGAACATGGGTTCCGACTTCAGGATATCCCGGGCCTTGGAGCTCCAGCTGGTCCACTCGCCGGCGGACAAGACGGAGGGGACCAGCTCGGCCTTGATCTTCTTGAGGTCTGCGCGGTTGTCGAAACTCTTGATGACCGTCCGGAGGGCCCAGGCAGGATCATTCTTGACCTTGTCGTGGAGCTTGTCCTTGGACCAGACGGCCTTGAGCACCCAGATGTGGTCCCGGCTCAGCGTTACCAGGCTGTCGATGGCCATCTTGAGGCTCATGGAGTGGCCGCGCCTCCGGGCGAAGTCGATGACGATCTCGTCCCCCCGTATCGCGGCGATGCGTCCGATGTTCCAGGTCCGGTGGAAGACGAAGTTCCCGACGTCGAAGGCGATGTGCTTCTCGAAATCCGCCATGGCCTCGGACAGGCTGCTGTAGGACTGGCCCAGGTTGGAAAGGCGGATATATTCGTCCAATTGAGAATGCCCCGCGTACTTTCCGCGGTAGCAATCCATGATCTCCTTGCGCATCGCGGGATTCTTCTCGTCGTAGGCGATCACGACCTTGAGGATGTCCGTTGCGGTGGACCAGTCCTCCTTGGCCTTGTACCAGCGGTACAGGTCCATGAGCAGGCCGGCCGCCTTGTCCTCGCTGATCTGCTTGGCGATCTTGCGCTGGACGTGCAGGAAAAAGTCGATGTCCTCGGGGCAGGCTTCGACGAGCTTGGCCCAGATCTCCTTGACCGCCGTGAAGGCTCCCCGGGCGATGTACCGGTGCAGGGCCTTGCGGTAGAAGTCGATGGCCTCCTGGGCCTTGCCTTCCTTTTCGCGCTGTTCCGCCAGGGCTTTGACGATATCGGCTTCCTCGAAGTCCACGCGGATCAAGCGCTCCCAAACCGCATACATCTCGTCGACGCGGTCCTCGTTCTGGTAGCATTCCGCCAGCTTCGCCAGGGCGAAGCGGTTCTCCCCGGATTCCTCAAGAATCCGCTGGCAGACGTACTCCACGATGGTCCATTTCTTGTTCTCCGCGAAGATGTCCATCAGGGCGACCATGTTGGAGTCGTCGATCTGCTGGCGGGAGAGGGCGATGATGCCGGAAAGGTACAGGGCGATGATGCTGTTCTTGGTGTGGGAAAGGTGCTCGTCGCAGAGCGCCTTGATCTCGTCCACAGCCTTCGCGTCCGCGGCCTCCCGGAACAGGGCGTCGATCTCCTTGAGATGGTTCACGGAGTAACCGCTCAGCGTGGCGCGGGTCCACTTTTCCTCGTTGAGCATCTCCTGAAGTCGCTTCGCGATGGGCGAATCTGCCATATCGGTCTCCTCTCCGTCGATTACGCTACGTACTGTTTGTGCACGGCCGGATCCATCAACTTGATCTTCAGGAGTACCTCGTCGATTCGCGAACGGTCTTCCTTGGCGTTGATGTAATGGTCGATGAGCCAGAAGTACCGGTTGATCAGCCGGGGCGTCAAAAGGCTCCTCCGCTCGGCGTTTTCCTTGACCTCGTTCTCCAATTCATAGATGGACTGCCGGAGCCTGCCGACCTCGATGGGCTTCAGCTCCCTTTTCACGGAAAAGACGCCCAACAGGCTTCCGTACACGGGGATCCATTCCTCCAGCTCCGGGCTTCGGAACCCCAGGGACCGGATGTGCTCCACCAGCCGAACCAGGGCCGGGCATTCCAGGAACGAGACGTCGATGCGCTGGGGGTTCAGGAAGAAGGCTTCCCGGAACAGGGCCTTGGACGTCCGCGTCTCGTTCACCAGGGCGTAAACATCCGCGAGCTCAGCGAGCAACTCCGGAGCGTCCTTGCGCTCCCGGGCGGCGGGCTCCAGCCGTTCCAGGGCCCCGGCAAAGTCGCCGGCGCCCTTTAGGCAGCGCCCGATGCGGAGGGCCAGCTCGGGTGCCCAGGATTCCGAGTCCTCGGGCCCCAGGGATCGAAACTCCCTCAGGGCCGTCAGGAAGGCGAAGCGCTTGAAGGCGTAGCGGGCGGCGTCGAAATCCCCGGTCTTTCGGGTCTGAAAAGCAAGGAAACCCTTCCACTGGGAAAGAATGAACTCGCCACGCTCGAAGGCCGAGGAGGATGCGTCCAGCCGCGCAAGGCGTTCCTTCCACCATGCCGCGCAGGACAGGGCAAAAAGGACCTCCTCGCTCTCGAAATCCGCGGACAGAGCGTGGTCCAGGCGTTCGGACGCGCCTTGGAGTTCCGCCTCCCGGAGTAGTTCATAGGCTTGGGAAAGAAGTACGCTCGCGCTGTCCTTTTCCGTCATGGTCTCTTTCGGAGGTCGTGGATTTCGGGCCGAACGGCGATCCGCCCATGCTCGTGATTCTATCCACCCATTCTAACCGATCCACGGACCGTTAGTCAATGAAAGCGGCCGGGACAAGATTTCCACATCCCCGTATAACATCTTGCCGATACTACAAATGCGGGACTCCCTCGGAGCGGCCCGCGGTTCGGGTCCCGGCATCCGTGATCGCGGCGATCCGTGGAAAATTCCGCGTCGGATCCCTTATACTTGTTCTGCATTCATCTAGGACGAGGAGCCTTGCAATGGCGGAGCTTGGATTATTGAGAAGAGCGCAGGAGATACGCGCCTCGAACGAAACAGGGAAATTCGAGCTTGCCCTGGAAGACAGCGCCGGCATTTCAAAAGAGGACCAGCAGGATATCCTTGTCCACATCGACCGAGTAGCCCAGTCGAGCCGTATCCTGGCCGGGCCGGAAACCTGGAAGGTCAAGCCCAGCAAGCGCGGTTTCATAGCCCCCCTGCTGGTCAACGTCTTCGCGGTCCTTGTGCTGGGCGCGGGCCTCTTCGGATTATGGAGGTATTTCGGAGTCCGGGACTCGTCCCGGACAACGTCCACAGCGGCCATCACCACCGCCGAGGGAAGGCTTTTACAGGAAATCCGCCGGGAGGCGGAGGGGCGGATCCTGGAGAAGGACCGGGAGATCTCCGCCATCCAGGAAAAGCTGGCGGCCCTGGACCGGGAGAAGTCCCAGCTGCTTTCCAGCGTGGAAGACCGGGTGAAGGCGAAGGAGAGCGAACTCCGGGCGGAGCTGGCCGCGGAACTGGAGAAGGAACGCCAACGGCTGACCGCCGCGGGACTGACCCCCGCGACGATCGAGGAGAGGTTGAAGGCCTTCGAACGGGAAAAGACGGAGGCCTTGCAGCGCGAGTTGAGCTAGTTCGCCCGGAAGGCCGACGAGGAGCGTCAGGCCATCCAGGCCGGCCTGGACAAGGCCCGGGCCGAGTTCCAGGCCGGCCTGCAGTCGGCCACCGCGGAACGTCAGCGGATCCTGGACGAATCCAGAAAGAGGGAGCAGGAGCTTCGGGCCCAGCTGGACGAGAAGAACAAGGCCCTGGAAGCCGAGCGAGCCCGAACCGCCGAGAGCCTCAAGACTGCCCAGTCCGAGCTGGCTCGATACAACGAGGAGGCCGCCCAGGCTCGAGCCGCGGAGGATCGGCTTTTAGGTCTCTACTCCGCGGCCCGCTCGGCCATCCGGGAAGGGCGGATCGAGGACGCCGAACGGAACGCCGAGGCTATCCGGCAATACCTCGCGGACCCCTCCCTGGCCCGGTTCACGACCCTGGCGCGAAGGCGGGAATCGGACCTCTTCGCCGTGGACCTGGTGGAGCGCGCGATCTCCGCGGAACGAGCCCGAACCTCCGCGGACGCCGCCCGTGTGGGCGATGCCCTGTCCGCGGTGGGCCGGATACGGGAAGAGGCAGCCAAGGCGAAGGCCGCCCTGGACTCCGGCAACCGCTCGGAGGCCGACGCCGCATACCGCAGGATGCTC
>JAAYUR010000104.1 GCA_012517645.1 Treponema sp. | reverse complement strand
CCCGGCTGGCAAGACACAGGCTTCCCCCGGTCCGGCGGAGTTCGCCCAGGATCTCCGTGTAATCCTCCGGGTCGCAGACGGCCGCGACCCGGAGGAAGTTCTTGGCCGCGGCCCGAAGCATGCAGGGGCCTCCGATGTCGATGTTCTGTCGGACCGTCTCGAAGGGCACCCGGGAGGATGCGACGGTCCGGAAGGGATACAGGTTCCCCACCACCAGGTCGAAGGATACGGCGCCCAACCGTTCCAGATCCGCGCGATGCTCCGTGTCGTAGGGTTCGGCCAGAAGGCCCAGGTAGATCTTCCAATCCAGGGTCTTCACGAGGCCGCCCTTCATCTCGGGCTGGCCGGTGTAGGCTTCCATAGGCACGAGTACGGCCTCCCCCCGGACGTCCAGGATGTCCCGGAGGACCTTCAGGGTGCCCCCGGTGGAATAGACGCGGATGCCCGGGCAAGCCTCGACGAGCCCCGAGGCGAGGAGTTCGAGCCCGGCCTTGTCGTAGACCGACACGATCGCGCGCCGCACCGGAACCAGGTCGTCGACCCGGGAAACTCGATTGAAGGGCATGGGAGGCTCCTTGAGGTGGACAGTGAACAGTGAACAGTGGACGGTGAACAGTGGACCCTGGACGGAAATGAAACAAAGGGACCGCCGCCGATTCCCGCCATAGCCTCTGACGATTCCGTCAGCTGCCGAAACACATCCGTCTACCGTCCACCGTTCACTGTTTACCGTATTCCACATACGCGTACGCGCTGTGGTTGTGGATGCTCTCGAAATTCTCCGCCTCCACGGAAAAGCCCTTGAAGATCCCCATGCCCGCAATGTTCCGGAGGGCGTCCCGGACGACGTCTTCCACGAATCGGGGATTGTCGAAGGCCTTCTCGGTGACGTACTTTTCATCGTCCCGCTTGAGAAGGGTGTAGACTCCGCAGGATGCGGCGGACTCGATCACCGAAATGAGGTCCTCGAGCCAGAAAAAGGGACCTACCTCGACCGTCGCCGTCACGATCCCGCGCTGGTTGTGGGCCCCCTGGGCGCTTATCGCCTTTGAGCAGGGGCATACGGTCTGAACGGGGACCGCGACGGAAACCCGGAAGGACCGGGCCTCGTCGGATACGCGGCCGGAATAGACGCAGTCGTAGCTCATCACGCTCTTGGCGCCGGAAACGGGAGCCGCCTTTTCGATGAAGTAGGGGAAATGTATGTCCGAGTAGGCGGTCTCCGCGTCCAGGGCCTGCCGGATCTCCCCCAACATCCCGAGGAACCTGGGCATGGACAGGTCCTCCCGATGGGCGTTGAAGACCTCGATGAAGCGGCTCATGTGGGTGCCCTTGAAATCGTGGGGGAGATCCGCGTAGAGGTTGGCGACCGCGGTGGTCCACTGGGTTCCATGCTCCTTGTCCCGGAGCATGATGGGGTACCGGAGGCCCTTGACTCCGACCTTCTGGATGGGGATGCGGCGTTCGTCCCGCATGGACTGGATGTCGATCATGCTCTAGGCGGTCCGCTCCGCGGATTCCACAGTGTTGGAAAGGAGCATGGCTATGGTCATGGGACCGACACCCCCGGGCACGGGGGTGATGGAGCCCGCGACCGGCAGGGCGGATTCGAAATCCACGTCCCCCACAAGGCGGTAGCCCTTGGACGCGCCAGGATCCTCCACCCGGTTGACCCCCACGTCGATAACGCAGGCCCCGGGCTTGATCATGTCCCCGGTGACGAGGCGGGGCCGGCCGGCGCAGGCGATCAGGATATCCGCCCGGCGGGTATGCTCGGCCAGGTCCTTGGTTCCCGTATGGCAGACGGTCACCGTGGAGTTGAGCTCCTTGCGGATGAATAAGTTGGCCAGGGGCTTGCCCACGATGTTGGACCGCCCTACGATGACCACGTGGGCGCCCCGGGTGGGAACCCCCGCTCGATCGACCAAGCGAATGATGCCGTGGGGGGTGCAGGGAAGAAAGCAGGGCTGCTCCAGGATCATCCGTCCCACGTTCACGGGGGTGAAGCCGTCCACGTCCTTTTCCGGGGAGATGGCCGCGATGACGGCGTCCTCGTCGATGTGCCTCGGCAGGGGAAGCTGGACCAGGATCCCGTGGACCGCAGGATCCCTGTTGAAGGATTCCACCAGGGACACCAGCTCGGCCTGGGGGGTGGAGGCAGGCAGACGTCGCTCGAAGCTCCGCATCCCCGCCTCCTCGCAGGCTTTCTCCTTGGAGGTGACGTAGGAAACGCTGGCCGGGTCCTCGCCGACCAGGATGACCGCCAAGCCGGGCACCACGCCCCGGGCCGCAAGGGCGGACGCCCGCTTTTTCACGCTTTCCCGTATCGATGCGGCCAAGGCCTTTCCGTCGATGATCTCAGCAGCCATGGGACCTCCCCGGGCGGCGGGGGATTCGATGCATTCTTGGACAACCCCCGTTTCCTTGAGGAGTATAGTATCGACCGGGCGGTACGTGGGCAAGCGTCCCGATCCCCGGCCCGAAGCCCGTTCCCCAGGCCCGGGGCGCGCGCCTCCCGCGGCCCGCCGATCCTCGGCCAGGTCCGCATCCCCGCGCCGGCCCGGGTTCTACTTCAAAAGCCCGTCCAAGTACCTGCGCAGGCGCTGGACACCTTCCTGAAAATCTTCCGTCCTCGGCAGAAGGCTCAGGGCCAGGAAGGCCTCCCGGGGGAAGTCGAAGAAGTACCCAGGATGGGCGAAGACCCCTTCTTCCCGTAGAAGCCCCAGGACGAGGTCCTCCTCGGACAGGATCCGGGGCACCTCCAGGACCGCCGTCCAGCCGCCGGAACACCGGAGCACCCGGTAGGGGCTCCCCTCCCCCTCCATGAGACCCCGAAGCCCGGCGAGATTTGTCGAGAGCCGCCGCCGAAGCTCCTTCGTGAATCCGGAAGCCAGGGGGAGTAGCTCCGGGGCGGCGTTCAGGATGGGGGCTCCCGCGGAAAGGTAGGTGTCCGCGATGATCTCAAGACGCGCGGCCGCCTCCCCACGATACCCGGAGGGGCCCGCCAGGACGATCCAGCCCAGCTTCATCTGGGGCAGCCCAAGGAGCTTGGAGAAACCGTTGAGGACGAAGCAGGGCAGGTCCCGCTCCCCCGCGAAGGTCTCCTCCCCCGGGTCGTCCAGGGGATAGGGCAGAAAGACCTCGTCCGCGATGACGGCCGCCCCGGCCTCCCGACACAGCCCCAGGATTCGAGGCCGTTCCGAGGCCCGGATATAGGAACCCGTCGGATTGTTGGGGTGGATGAGGATGACGGCCTTAGGGAGCCGGCTCCGTACGGCGGACTCCAGGGCGTCCAGGTCGACCCGCCAACCCCCGGGGTGGCTGTATTCCAGGGTGTACGGGACGGCTTCGACGTTCTCGAGGCCGGCCAGGTACTCGAACAACGGATACCCTGGCTTGGGCACCAGGACGGCGTCCCCCGGGTCGGCGAGGAGCTTGAAGAGCCATCCGTACGCCTCGGAGGTGCTGGCGGCCAGGAAGATGTCCTCGGATGCGACCGCAGCGCCTTGGGAGGCGTACCAGGCTGCGACGGCGTCCCGGGCGGCGGGAAGGCCCCGGGGATCCGGCTCGTAGGATAGGCAGGCGGGCAGGGAAACGGCGCCCAGGACCCGATCCGCCGGCAGGGCCGCCCCCGTGCGGGTCGGGTTGCTCTCGGCTAGGTTGATCACCCGGCAGCCCGCAGCCCGGGCTTCGGCCAGGGCCCGCCCCAGGGCGTTGGGTTCCCGGGGGGCGGGAATGCGGCGGGAGAAGGGAGGGAACGGCATGGGGGCTCCTTCGGTGGACGTTGGACGGTGCTCGAAAGCGCCGATTATGCGCACAGACACGATCGACTCCCCAGGGATGCAGGGCAACCGCCCTGTTTTTTCATTTCCGTTCACAGTTCACCGTCCACCGTCCACAGTATGCTATAATCCCTCCCGATACCAGTGTTCCATAGGGAGTCCGCCATGGCTGTCCGCCTTCCCATAGGTACCCGCATCTTTCTAACCCTCGTCCTCCTGTTCGCGGTCATCACCGTGGGCATCGGGATCTTGGTCTCCTTCACCTTGGTCGGCACAGTCGAACGGGCCGTGGTCGGGAACATCGGCCGGGACACGAGCATCCTGGCGAAGGATTTCGAGACCTGGCTGGGGGATAAATTCCAGATTCTGGAAACCCTGAAGCACTCGGTGCTCCAAAACCGGAACAACCCCGAGGCTCTCTTGGACATCCTGATCGCCAAGACTCGGGAGGAGCCGGATGTCGCCTGGATCTACTACGGGACCGAGGCCTTCGATCCCCGGTTCACCTCCGTCAAGGACGGGGTCACCCGGACCGCCAACGGGGGCTATTACGTGGATGCGGACGAGTGGAACCCAGAGCCCGATTTCGTCTGGCCGTCCCGCCCCTGGTTCGTCCGGGCCCGGGACGAGGACCAGGCCGTGATGAGCGATCCCTACATCGACGCCAACACCAAGGAAATCGTCGTGTCCCTCTCCCGCTCGGTCCGGGATGAAAGCGGCAAACTCCTGGGAGTGCTTGCCCTGGACATGTACATTTCCAGGCTGACGGAGGTTGTTTCCGTCCAAAAGTACACGCCCTCGTCGAAGACCTACCTCATCGACGCGAAAGGCTCCTTCATAACCCACGAGGACAAATCCCTCGTCCTGAAATTGGACGATCCGGCGGGAAACATCTTCTCTCCCGGCACCCCCCTGGCGGCCATGAACGAGGCCATCCTGGGCACCCCGGAGACCTGGAGCCGCAACCGAAGCAAGAACCTCTACTGGGCGGCCCGCCGCATTCCCCGCACCAGTTGGACCGTAGTCACCTACGGGAAGTACTCGGACATCGCGCGGCCGGTGCTGGAGTTCTACGGGACCCTCCTGGGCATCCTCGGAGCCGCCATCCTGCTGGCCGTTCTCTTCGCCCTGGCGGAAGCCCGGGCGATCTCGGCGCCCATCGAAGCGCTCAAGCGGGGAGCCATCGAGCTGGCCAAGGGCAACCTTTCCTGGCACGTGCAGATAAAAAGCCGCGACGAGTTCGGGGAACTCGGAGACTTCTTCAACCAGGTCGCCGCATCCCTCAAGGAGAACATCGCCCGCATCGAAGGTCAGCGAAAGGAGATCGAAGACTATTCCAAGAATCTGGAGAGGATGGTCGAGGACAGGACCCGCCAGCTGGACCATGCGAACAAGGAGCTGACCGCACGGAACCTCCAAATGGAGAAGGAGATGCAGATGGCGGAGGTGGTCCAGAGGAAAACCATCCCCCAGGCCGTCGACCTGCCTGCGGCTCCGGAGCTTAGGTTCGGATGCCGGTATGTGGCCATGCAGGCGGTGGGCGGGGACCTCTACGACGTCCTTCCCATCGACGGCCGCCGCTACGCCCTGCTGATCGCGGATGTTTCCGGCCACGGCATGGCCGCGGCCCTGGTGGCCGCCATGGCCAAGGTCGCCTTCCGCACCCAGGCGGGCCTCGGGTACGGTCCCGCGGAAGTCTGCAGGGCCGTCAACCAGGAGATCCACGAGATCATCGGCGGGGAAACCTACTATCTCTCGGCGTTCTACCTCGTTTTGGACGTGGTGGACGGCTCCCTGACCTATTCGAACGCCGGCCATCCCCCGGTCCTGCTGGTGCGGAAGGACCGCACCATCGAGAAGCTCGATGTGGCGGGAGGACAGCTCCTGGGAATCAGCGGGGATTTCGCCTTCGAGGAAGGCAGGACCCGGATGGAGCCGGGGGATTTCCTGCTCATGTTCACCGACGGCATCGTGGAGGCCCGGGATCCGGACGGCGATTTCTACGAGTACGGCCGTCTGATGGAGTATGTCCGGGGAAACCGGGACTCAAAACCCGAGGACTTCATCCAGGGGCTCATGGACGACGTGGACGCCTTCAGCCGGGGCGCCGCGCGGACGGACGACCGGGCCGCGCTCCTGGCGCAATTCTTGGGGTATCGCACGGAAGCCACCGCCGCCATAGCCCGGACTGGAGACTGGGCCGCCCGGTTCGACCGCGCCGGCCGCCTGCTCAAGTCCGGGGACGCACGATCCGCGTCCATACTCCTGGAAGAGATCCGCGCCCAGCGCCCCGAGGATCCCCGGGTGCTCAACATGCTCGGACTGGCCAGTTTCCGCCTGGGCGACCGGGAGCGTTCGGAGCGCCTCCTGGAGACCGCGGTGCTCCTGGCTCCGGATTCTCCGACGTACCGGAAAAACCTGGAGATGGTTCGAACGGGCAAGGCATGACCCCGGCGCGCCGTACCGGAACCCTCCGCGGATCTACGTATCCCCGAGGGACCGCTAGACGGTAGTACCCGCCGCGTACCCCGAACGGACGGCTTCCAGGACGCGCCCGGGCTTGTGGGAGTCCCCGACGTTCCGTATCAGAGGGGCCGCGCAGGCCGCGACGCACTCCTTGTACAGCCCGTCCTCAGGCCGGGCACCCGCGGCAAGGACAACGATATCCGCCCCGAGGGTCTCCTCGCGCTCCTCCACCCGGATCCGGCGGGCGAAGGGATTGGGCACGTTCTCCGGCAGGAGGGGCTCCCAGGTCACCCGGGGATCCGGCACGGTGCGGGAGACGTTCCGGATTACCCGAACCTCGCCGTTCCGGACCTCGGCGAGCCGCGCGCAGTTCCAAAGCCGGACACCCGCCTCCTCCATGTAATGGATCAACCAGCCGCGGTTGGCGGTGCAGACGCCCGGCATCAGGCGGGGCAGCATCTCGACCAGGCTGAGCTCCCGAACTCCCAGCTCCCGGGCAAGCCAGAGGGCGGTTTCGCAGCCCACGGTCCCGCCGCCTACGACCACGGCCCGTCGGACACCCCGAGCCCGTTCCGGTTCCCGCAGAAGGTCGACGGCCTGCACGACCCGGGGGTCGTCGATTCCGGGCACAGCCGGCCGGACCGGACGGGAACCTGTGGCGACGACGATCGCGTCATAGCCGCCGGATTTGAGCTCCGCCGCCGTGGGAGCCCGGCCGAGTTCCAGGGCTAGGTTCCCTTCGTCCCGAGCGCCCTCGACCTCCCGTTGAAGCCATTCCAGGTAGTTCGCCACCTCGAACTTGATCGCCGGACGGGACCCGGGCACGAGCATCCCACCGATCCCCCGGCGGGCCTCGAACAGAGTGACCCGGTGACCCCTTCTGGAGGCCGCCAGGGCTGCGGTGACGCCCGCCGGACCGGCCCCGACCACGGCTATCCTGCCCGGCCGGCGTGCCGGTGAGAGCTCCGAGCCGTTCAAACGGTCCTCGAAGCCGGTACGGGGGTTGACGGCGCAGCAGGGCCGGCCGCCTTCCACCAGCTCGCCCAGGCAGCCTTCCTGGTCACCGATGCAGGGCCGAATCCGATCGACCCGGCCCGCGAAGGCCTTGTTCGGCCACTCGGGATCCGCCAGCAGGGGTCGGCCCAGCATCACCATGTCGCAGGCCCCGTCCCGGAGGGCGCGCTCCGCCAGGTCCGGGAAGCCGAGCTTTCCGACCGCCACCACGGGAACCTGCAGCCCCGCGTTCGAGCGTATGCCTTTCCTTTCAAAATGTTCTTTCACGATCCGCGCCGCGTCCAGGTAGCAGCCGGGGGGCATGGGTCCCGGTGGATGGGGCAGCCACCAGTTGTCGTAACAGCCCAGGTCCACGTCCACCAGGTCCACGCCCGCGGCAACCAAGGATTCCAGGAGATCCAGGGTTTCCTCGGCGCCCCGCTCCCCCGCAAAACGCCGGAGCCGGGGAACCGTCCGCATCCGGTCCCCGTAGGTCTCCGCCAGGGCCAGGGATAGATCGATCCGGTACATGATGGGATACTCGTCCCCGGTTCGCCCGCGGATCTCCCGCACCAGGGCCGTGCCGAAGGCCTTCCAGTCCGAGAAGGCCCCGAGCCTCCTCCGGTTGAAGGCCCGGTTGGAGAGCTGCTCCAGGAGATACCCCTCGTGGCCGTGGAGGTAGACTCCGTCGATCCCCGCGGCCTTGGCGTCCGCCGCGGCCTGCCCGGTCCTTCGCACGATCCTCCGGAGCTCCCGGTCCGAGAGGGGCCGGCACGGGACGAGGGGCATGTAGAAGTTGGGATTCCAGGATGCCGAAACCGGGAGTCGGCGCTTTGTGACCAGGCATTCCGGAGAGCCGACCCGCCCAAGGCCCGGGGTGAGCTGGATGAAAAACCGAGCCCCATGCTCCCGGCACCGGGAGGCGATCTCCCGCCACCCCGCGAAATTCGTGCGGCTCCGGTCTATGCGGGGGAAATAGGACAAGCCGTCGGGCTCCGTCACGCTGGGATCTATGCCGTGGCTCACCGGGACGAGGCCGGAGGTCAGAAGCCCCGCGCCCCCGGCCGCCCGGGCGGCGAAATACTCCGCCATCCGGGAGCTAGGGCGTCCCGTCTCCTCGGCCATGCTGAAATTGCCCATGGGCGCAAGGACGATCCGGTTCTTGATCTCCAGCCGGTTGACCCGGATCGGGGAGAAGAGCTTGTCGTAGGGGTGGAGCCGGGCGCTCATGCGGGCGCCCTCCACCTCCTTCGGATCCAGGTACCAGGATCCGAACCGCCCGGACATCCGTCCTACCCGTTCCTGAGTTTCCCCCATGCTAGGCCTCCCCGCCCCGGATCCGCTCGATCTCGTCCCGGATGATCGCCGCCTCCTCGAACTCCAGATTCTTGGCGTGTTCGAGCATCTGGGCCTCCAAGGCCCGGATCAGGGCTTTCTTCTGTTCGGGAACCAGAAGGTTGAACGCCCCCTTGAGGGTTCCGATCTCGGTCTCCACGACCTGCTCCTTCTCCTCCTGGTGGCGCAGGAGGATGTCGTGGACCGCCTTCTTGATGGTTACCGGGGTGATGCCGTGAGCCTCGTTGTAGGCCCTCTGGGCCGCCCTGCGGCGGTTGGTCTCGTCGATGGCCACCCTCATGGCGTCGGAGATACGGTCCGCGTACAGGACCACCATCCCCGCGGCGTTCCGCGCGGCGCGGCCGATGATCTGGATCAGGCTCGTGGCGCTGCGCAAGAAGCCGATCTTGTCCGCGTCCAGGATCGCGATGAAGGAGACTTCCGGCAGGTCGATGCCCTCCCGAAGGAGGTTGATCCCCACGAGGACGTCGTACTCTCCCAGACGCAGGGCCTTTAGAATCTCCACCCGCTCGATGGTCTCCACCTCGCTGTGGATGTACCGGACCTTTAGGGACAGGCCCGAGAGATACTCGGTAAGCTCCTCGGCCATTCGTTTGGTCAGGGTCAGGATGAGGCTCCGCTCCCCCTTCTCGATGCGCTTGCGGATCTCGGCGTAGATGTCCTCCATCTGGCCTTCGCTGGGCCGTACGGAAAGCTCCGGATCCACGAGGCCCGTCGGCCGGATGAGCTGTTCCGCGACGGTGGAGCTGCGGGCAAGCTCGAAGGGTCCCGGGGTGGCGGAGACGTAGATGACCCGGTCCACGATGGAATCGAACTCCTCGAACTTGAGGGGCCGGTTGTCCAGGGCGCAGGGAAGGCGGAATCCGTACTCCACCAGGGTGGTTTTCCGGCTCCGGTCGCCGGCGTACATGGCCCCGATCTGGGGGACCGAGACATGGGACTCGTCGATGAAGGTGAGGAAGTCCTTGGGGAAATAGTCCAAGAGGACGCCCGGACGCTCCCCCTTTTTCCGGCCCGCCAGGGGTGCGGAGTAGTTCTCGATTCCAGGGCAGTAGCCCATCTCCGTCAAAAGCTCGATGTCGTACTCCGTCCGGGTCTTGAGCCGCTGGGCCTCGAGGAGCTTGTTTTCGTTCATGAAGCGGGCGTACTGCTCCTCCAGCTCGGCGCGCAACAGGTCCACGGCCCGGTGGATCTGGTCCTCGGGCATGACGAAATGCTTGGCCGGATAGACGACGGCCTCCTCTAGATCGTCCGCCACGATCGCCCCGGAGACGGGGTCGTACTTCCGGATACGGGCCACCCGGTCGAAGTCCAGCTCGATCCGGTAGGCCTCGTTCGCGTAGGCCGGGTGGATCTCCAGAGTATCCCCCCGGATACGGAACCGTCCCCGTTCCATGACAGCGTCGTTGCGCTCGTACTGGAGGGACACCAGGCGGCGCTTCACGTCGTCCAGGTCGATCTCCGAACCGCGGTCGATGTATACCCGCATCGCCCGGTAGAGGTCCGGGCTGCCCAGGCCGTAGATGCAGGAGACCGTGGCCACGATGATCACGTCCCGCCTCTCCATGAGTGCGGCGGTTGCGGCCAGGCGGAGCCGGTCGATCTCCTTGTTGATGTCCGCGTCCTTCTCGATGTAGAGATCCCGGGTGGGGACATAGGCCTCGGGTTGATAGTAATCGTAGTAGGAGACGAAGTACTCCACCGCGTTCTCCGGAAAGAAATCCTTGAACTCCCGGTAGAGCTGGGCGGAGAGGGTCTTGTTGTGGGAGATTACCAGGGTCGGAAGCTGGACTGCTTCGATGACCTTGGCCATGGTGAAGGTCTTCCCGGAGCCCGTCACCCCCTTCAGGGTCTGGTACCGCTGTCCGGCCCGGACTCCCTTGGCCAGGGCCTCGATGGCCTGGGCCTGATCGCCCGCGGGGCCGTAGGGTGCGACTACCTTAAACGGCTTCATGGAATCCCTCGCGCGGCCCCGCGGCCGGATCGCGGGGAATCGGATTGTACGGCGCCGCTTCCGCGGCGTGCGATACTCCGGCCGGACCGTAGGGCGCGACTACCTTAAATGGTTTCATCCTCTCCCTATCCTGTCTATCCTGTCCCGTCCGAAATTACGCGGTACGTCCGGCTCCGTGCTCTCCGTGAGCTCCGTGGTGAGTCCCGGTAGGCGCTTCCCGCGGCCTACTCCTGCTTCCTGTAATCCGCGCGGTCCGAGAGGGCAAGCTTGACGGTGAGCTTCCTGCCGGAACGGAAGTACTCCACCTCCACCTCCTGCCCGGGCTTGGTGTCCTCCAGCGCGGAATATAGGTCCGCGATGCTGGCCACCTTCTTGCCCGCGACGGCGGTGATGATGTCCCCGCCGACGTAGAACACGCTGGAGTAATACCGGGCGGGGGTCGAACCGCCCCGGATACCCGCGCGGTCGGCGTTCCCGTTCCGCCGGGCTTGGGAGACCAGGAGGCCCTGCTCCACCGGCACGGGGTATCCCCGTTCCTTCATGAACTCCACCAGGGCGGGGAAGAGCTGGATCGCGGTGATGTCGATCCATCCCCGCTTGACCATGCCGTACCGGATGAGGTCCGGCACGACCCGCTTGGCGGTGTTCACGGGCACGGCGAAGCCCACTCCCACGGAGCCCCCCGAGGGGGAATAGATCATGGTGTTGATGCCGATCATCTCCCCCCGGGAATTGAGCAGAGGACCTCCGGAGTTACCGGGGTTGATGGACGCGTCGGTCTGGATCATGTCCCGGATGATGGTTTTGGAATCCTGCTGGACGGGACGGCCGATCCCGGAGACGATACCCCGGGTAAGGGTGCGCTCCAGGCCGAAGGGGTTGCCGATCGCGAGCACCTTCTGACCGACCCGGAGCCCCGAGGAGTCTCCGTAGGGGATGACCGTAAGCCTTCGGTCCTTGGGGGGATCGAACTTAAGGACCGCCAGGTCGTTCTCCTCGTCGGTGCCCTGCACCTTTCCCTCGTACCGGCTTCCGTCCGAGAGATTTACGTACACCTTGAAAGCGTCCTTGACCACGTGGTAGTTGGTCAGGACATAGCCCGCCGGATCGATGATGGACCCGGAACCGGATCCGCCTGCGCTGGGAACGGGTTCCAGAAAATAGTTGATGGAGACGACTTCGGTCGTGATGTTGACCACCCCGGAGTTGAGTCTCTCGTAGACGCTGATGTTTTCCCGCTCGTCCTGGGTGTACTCCTGTAAGGTGTCGGCGGTAAGGATGTGGGGGGACGAGATGACGCCGGGCTCGGACGGGACGGCCGGAGCGCGGGTGTCGTACCTCTCCAGGGAGGCGGGGGCCGCGTCACCTGCCGCGGGTTTCCCGGGGACCGGAAGACGCAGCAATCCGAGACCGAAGGCTGCCAGCAAGGCCACGGCGAAGGAACAAACCGAGAACAACACGACCTGTCCGCGGGAATAGAGCCTCATAGGGATCTCCTCCGGATATCATGATACTTGGTTTCTCGAAAAAAGCCAACGAAGGACCTTCCATGGAACGAGGTCCCGGAGTATTTTCTACGTATATGCCCTCCCAGATCGCCCACGCCCTGACGGGGGAAGCGGCCCTGATCCGTGCGGATCCCGGTCAAGCCCGGATCCTGCTCTCCGGCCCCCTCGGTCCCGTCTTCCGCCTGGGCTGCCAGGGACCGGACATCTTCTATCACAGCCAGCGGACCCGCCCTCTGGCCCTCCACTACGGCGTCCTGGTCCATAGGAGGGGCTACGGCCGCCTCCTGGAGGGGATGCTGGATGCCTGGGTCCGGGACGACGGAGATCCGTACTCCCCGTGGGCGGCTTTCCTGTTGGGATTCGCGACCCATGGAGCCCTGGACAGGGCCGCCCATCCCTACATCGTCCACGGCTCCGGATGGACCGAGCCGGGGAAGCCCGAGACGGACCGGTTCCGGGGCTGCCACGCCTTCCTGGAACGGATACTGGACGTCCTGCTCTGGGAACGGAGGACCGGAACGCCGGTATCCTCCTTCGACGCTCGGGCGATGCTGGTGCCCGAGGAGGATCTCCCGCAGGAATTCCCGGCCCGCATGACCGCCGCCCTCCGGCGGGCCTACCCCTCGGAGACCGCCGGAGACCCCCGCCTGCCTTCCCGGATCGCGAACGCCCTGGCGGATACCCGCCGCTTCCTTCAGCTTACGAATCCCTCGGTGACGGCCTTGAGCCCCGGGGGACCGGGACAGGATTCGGAATTCCTGAGACACCTCCGGGGGCCCCAGGGCCTGCGGATCGTCTCGGTCCTATACCCTGTGGCCTTCGACCGGAGCGTGGACTGGGCCGCCGAAGGGGGCCGGACCTGGGTCCACCCCTGCACGGGAGGGGCCGAGCGGCGGGAAGGGTTCTTCGAGCTCTGCGAAGCCGCGGAAACCGAGGCCTCCGGCGTGGTCCGGGCCGTGCTGGAAGGACTGCGCGGCCGCTTCGCGCCTCCGCATCTCGCGGAGACCGCCGGAAACGGAACCCTGAACGTCGGGGACGCGGAAGGGAAACCGGACCGGCCCAGATTCCGGGATCCCCTGCCCCTCCCCGAGGCCATGGCCGGGGAACTTCGAGCCCGACTCGAGAATCGACCCTTCCCATAGTGGACCGCAGCATGTCGACCCGTCTCATTGACCGCTCGGCAAGCCCCGTATACTATGGGATTCGATATGAACATGAAAGATAGACTGGAAAAAGCCTACCGCGGGAAACCGGGTCCCGCCTCCCCGTCCCCCCCGGGAGGATCCGAGTCTCCCGAGCCGTCCCGCCCGGCGGACCGACGCAAGAGAACGGGAACATCCAAGACCGTCGGCGGGAAGGGAACGAAGGAATCCCGAGGGGAACCCTCTTCCTCTCCCCGGCCTACCGCGGACTTCGGGGCGGAAAAGGCCGAGGCCCTCCTCAAGACGGGCGTGCCCGGCATAGAGAAGGCCGCCAAGTTTTTGCTCCTCCTCGGCCAGGAGGAGGCCGCCAAGGTCATCCGTCACATGAAGCCCGACGAGATCGAGCGGGTTTCCCGGGCCATCGCCGGCATAGACCGGATAGACACCATCGAGGCCAACGAGATCCTTACGGAGTTCGGATGGCTCGTAAAAACCCAGGGCGCGTCCATCGAAGGCGGAGCGGAAACCGCCCAGCGGATGTTGGCCGCCGCATTCGGGGACGACAAGGCCCGGGAACTCCTCCGAAAAGCGGTTCCCGAGTCCGCAAAGCCCTTCCAGTTCCTGAACGACTTCGATCCCAAGGAGCTTGTCGCCCTCCTTCGAAACGAGTCTCCGGAGGTCATGAGCGTCCTGCTGCCCTACCTGGAACCCCGGCTTGCCAGCGCCGTGATCGTGAGCCTCGGGGATCCCGTCCGCACCGAGGTCGTCCGCCGCATAGCCCGGCTGGAAAAGGTGGATCCCGAGGTCCTTCGCCGCATGGAAGAGGGCATCCGGGAAAAGATCCGCCGCATCGGGCATTCCGCCACCGAGGAGGTGGACGGCCGCTCGGCCTTGGCGAACATCCTGCGCCATGTGGACTCGAACCTGGAAGAGACCATCCTGAACAACCTGGAAGAGGACAATCGGGACCTCTCGGATTCCATCCGGGAGCGGCTGTTCACCCTGGACGACATCCTGCGGGTGCCGGATCGGGAGGTGCAGAAGCGCCTGAGGGACCTCTCGGAGCGAGAGATCGCCCTGGTCCTGAAGGGCAAGAGCGCCGCCTTCCGGGACAAGATCTTCCAGAACGTTTCCCAGACCCGGCGTCTCATCATCCAGGAGGAGTACGAGATCCTGGGAGCCCAACGCCGGGAGGATGTGGAAAAGGGAACCCGCGAGTTCCTCGCCTGGTTCAAACAGCGTTGGGAGGACGGGGAGTTGTCGCTGGAAGGCGACGAGGACCTGGTGGACTGAAGGATGAGCACCATTTCGACCAAGACCGGAGACGGGGGTCTCACGGACCTATGGTCCGGAGAGAGGGTTCGCAAGGACGATGTGCGCGTGGAAGCCTACGGCACCGTGGACGAGCTGTCCAGCTTCCTGGGGGAGGCCAAGCACTGGGTCAAGCGGCCTGAAACCCTATCCATCCTCGAGGAGATCCAGCGGGACCTCTTCCGGGCTGCGGGGGAGCTGGCCTCCCGGGGGAAGCCCTTCACGGATCCCGTACTGCCGGGGGACGAGGAGCGGCTCTTCGGGTACGTGGAGCGCTTCGAAGGCCGGCTGGGCTTGAAGGGCTTCGTCGTCCCGGGTTCCACCGTGCAGTCCGCGAAGCTCGACATCGCCCGAACCGTCGCCCGAAGGGCGGAACGCCGCATACTCACCCTGGCCCGGGAGTCCGAGGTGTCTCCCGCGCTTCGGAAATACATGAACCGCCTGTCCGATCTCCTCTTCGTACTGGCCCGCTGGGAGGAGGCCGGGGAGGACAAGATCGTGTATGTGCATAGTGGACAGTAAACAGTGGCCGGAAACGGGGGCCGAGCGCGTCCGATATCTTCGGTGAGGCGTACACCCCAGGCGCGTTCATTATGCCGCTTCCGTTTACTGCCCACTGTCCAGGGTTCACTACTTCCGGCTTGACTCTCTCCCCTCCAGCCTCCATCTTCTACCCATGACAACCTACCACCCCGCCTTCGAAACCCTCTCCGAGTTTCCTGTGCCCGAGTATCGTTCCTTCGGTGTGTATCTCCGCCATCGCGCGACGGGCTGCGAGGTCTTCCATCTCCGGTCCGACGACGAGGAGAACACCTTCGCCTTCTGCTTCCGAACGCCGAGTCCGGACGGAACGGGGGTGGCCCACATCGTGGAGCACTCGGTGCTGTGCGGCTCCGAGCGCTTTCCCGTGAAGGACGCCTTCATCTCCCTGGCCCGGGGCACCTTGGCCACCTTCCTGAACGCCCTCACCTACCCGGACAAGACCCTCTATCCTGCGGCGTCCACGGTGGAGGCGGACTACTTCAACCTCCTGGACGTGTACGGGGACGCGGTCTTCCGGCCCCGGATCACCCCGGACATCTTCCTTCAGGAAGCCCACCACCTCGAGTACGGCCCGGACGGGAAACTGGACCGCAAGGGCGTGGTATACAACGAAATGAGGGGAGATTACTCCAGTCCCGACAGCCTGATCGCCACCCGGACCTACCAGACGATCTTTTCTCCGGGGCACCCCTACCACGCGGATTCCGGCGGAGATCCCGAGAGGATACCGAATCTGACCTACGAGGCCTTCCGCTCCTTCTGGGAGAAGAACTACCACCCGTCCAACTGCCGGATCTTCCTGCACGGATCCATCCCCACGGAACGGCAGCTCGGGTTCCTGGAAGAACGATTCCTCTCCGGGTACGTCCGGCGGGAGCCGGATACGGAGATTCCCCTTCAAGCCCGGTTCACCGAGCCGGTCCGGGCCTCCTTCCCCTTCCCGGCGGAGGAGGGGACGGAAGCCCGCACGACGACCCTGGTCTCCTGGCTGACCGTCCCTCCCGAGGAGAGCGTGGACAACCTGACCCTGGAGGTCCTGGGGGAAGTCCTCCTGGGATCCGACGGTGCCCCCCTGGCGCACGCTCTCTTGGAATCCGGCCTGGGGGAAGACTTATCCCCCCATAGCGGCCTGGATACCGGCCTTCGCCAGGCCCTCTTTTCCGCCGGACTCCGGGGAGTCGAGCGGGGACGGGAACCAGAGATCGAGAACCTAATTCTACGGACCGTGGAGTCCCTGGTCCGGGAGGGCATTCCCCGGGACCTGCTGGAGGCCGCCTTCCATTCCATCGAGTTCTCCTCCCGGGAGATACGTCGGGGAGGAGGAACCTACGGCCTCAGGCTCCTGTCCCGGGCCATCCGGGGCTGGCTCCACGGGAGAACCCCGGATCAAACCCTCTCCTTCGAAGCCCCTCTGGCCGAACTCCGGCGCCGCATGGAAACCGAACCCCGCTACCTGGAGGAACGGCTCCGGACCTGGATACTTGAGAACCCTCACCGCGCCGCCGTAACGGTCTACCCCGACCCGGCCTTGGCGGAGACCCAGCGGGCGAAACACAGGGCCGCCTTGGACGCCCTGGAAGGGAGTCTATCCGAGGCTCAGAAGGAGGAGATCCGCCGGACCGCCGCGGGGCTGAGGGAGTCCCAGGAATCCGGGGAGGGCCGGGAAGCCCGGGACACGATTCCCCTGCTCAGGAGGTCGGATATTCCCCGGGATATCGAGATCATCCCCCGGGAGTCCGTGGAGACGGCGGGGGTATCGGCTTCCCTCCATCCGATCTTCACGAACGGTATCGTATACACGGACTTCGCCTTCCCCCTGAAGGACCTGCCGGAGTACGGCCTGGACCTCCTGCCCCTGCTCGCCCGCTTCGTATCCGGAGCCGGACTTTCGGGCCGCTCCTACGCGGACGTTTCCCGGGAGTTGGCGCGAAGAGCCGGGGGGTTCCACGTCCTCCTCCAGGCGTCTACGCCCGCCGGAGGCACCTCGGACTCCGCCTCCGCATGGATGATCTTCCGGCTGAAGGCCTTGGAAAGCAGGCTGTCCTCCGCGCTGGCCCTTGTCCTTCCCCTGATGACGGAACCGGATTTCTCGGACCGCAAGCGCCTTTCGGACCTGCTCGCGGAACTAGCCAACGACATGACCTCCGCCATCATCCCCTCGGGCAGCTCCTTCGCGTCCTCCCGGGCGGCCGCCCTCTTCTCCAGAGCCCAGGGGATCGAAGAGCGCTGGCGAGGGTTGTCCCAGTTCCTCGCCCTCGCCGAGCTTCGATCGGATTCGGGAATCGACGCCCTGGCCGATAGGCTTTCCGGCCTTTTACGGTCGATCGTCGTCCGGCAGGGTCTCCGGGTGAACCTAACCGCGGATCCGGAAGCCATGCAGCCCGCGGTTCGGGCCGTAGAGTCGGCTCTGGCCCTCATTCCAGGGGGCTCCGTCCAGGGCTACAGCCTCGGGAACCCCGGCGAGGATTCGGCTCCCCGGGCCTTCCCCCCGTCCCGGTACGAGGCCTGGTCCCTGCCGACCCAGGTGGGTTTCAGCGCGGTGAGCCTGCGGGCCTCCGCCATCGGCACCCCGGGCTTCGCCCACGAGCAAGCCCTGGGGCACCTTCTTTCGACGGGCTTCCTATGGGACGAAATCCGGGTCAAGGGAGGGGCATACGGGGCTTCCGCCTGGACGGACGGGTCGGAATCCACCTTCAGCTTCTCCTCCTATCGAGACCCCGCCCCGAACGCCTCCCTGGAGGCGTACCGCGGGGCGCTGGAATCCGTGGCCGGGGACGGACCGGCCCCGGACATCCTGGAACGGGCCGTCGTGGGGGCGGCGGGACGGGACCTCCGGCCCATGATGCCCGAAGAGAAGGGCTTCATCGATTTCAAGAGGGAGCTGTTCCGCGTTACCGACGAGATGCGCAGGAAAAAACGGGAAGATCTCTTGGGATTGACCCGGAACGATTTGAGGGACGCGGCACGACGCCTCCTTGCGGGCTGGAAGGAAAGGACGGAGGTATTGATTTCCCACGGGGATGATATAGAATTGATGAAACGGACGCATCCGGAATTGTCCGTGCGTCAACTCCAGCTGTAAGGAGATGCGCGACATGCGCGACGACGGGTTTGCCGTGCTCAAGGCCCTGGCCAGCGAACTCCAGGGGGCTCCCTTTCCCAAGACGGTGACCAAGGAGCTCTACGCCATCTGGTACGAGCACGCTCAACGGATCGCGCAGGACGCCCTGGAATACCTGGCGGAGAACGCCCCGGATTACGGGCCGGAAACCCAAGAGCCGGATCTCTAACGTGACCATGTCCATCCCTCTCCGGGAACTCACCTACGGACCCTGCCCCTACCTGACCGGGGCACCATCCTGGAGGGTGGCCGAATTCTCCCTCCGGGAACTCCCGCCGGCCGCCTACGAGTCCCTCCTGGCCAAGGGCTTCCGGCGAAGCGGAACCTCCTTCTACCGCACGATCTGCGAAGGCTGCGATCGCTGCATTCCCATACGGATCGATGCGGAGAGGTTCGAGCCGACGAAGTCCCAACGCAGGGTCGCCCGCAGGAACAGCCGGACCGCGTTCAAGTTCGACGACACGGGCTTCGGATTCCGGGAGGACCGGTTCCGGCTCTACGAGGACTACTGCCGGGACCGCCACGGGAAGGTCCACGATCCCGAGAACTCCGCCCTCTCCTACTA
Organism: Treponema sp.; assembly: GCA_012517645.1. Classification (GTDB taxonomy): domain Bacteria; phylum Spirochaetota; class Spirochaetia; order Treponematales; family UBA12059; genus JAAYUR01. Next base: position 6,699 of record JAAYUR010000104.1, on the reverse strand, counting down.
CGGCTTCCTGGTAGATTCGCCCTTGGGTTCCGTAGCGGTTACCGAGTATTTCCTGCCGTCGGGGGAGGGTTGGACCCTGGCGGGGAACGGGTATCTCGACGTCCTTCCCGACGGACTCTCCTCGATCTATTTCGCCTGGACGGCGGAAGCCCGCGGGTTGAGCCTGGGGACGTTCTCCGTCCTCCGGGAAATCCAGCTTTCCCGGGAGCTCGGGAAACGTTGGTACTATCTGGGCTTCTGGGTGCCCGGTTCCCGGGTCATGGACTATAAGGCCAATTTTGGACCCGCGGAGATAGCCCGGGAGGGTGTCTGGATCCCCTTGTCCGAGGATCTTCGGGATTCCCTCCGGAGAGCACCATGACGACCCGCACGAAACCCGGGAACGGAGCGAATCCGAAGGAACCGCGGCCGGTTGCCGCCCGGATCGACGAACTGAACGACCGCGTCTGGAACCAGATGTTCGACAATTTCGAGGCCGCCTTGTCCCAGGCCCGGAACATCCTTGCGGATGCAGAGCGGATCGGGTACCGGGAGGGAACCGCCTACGCCCAACTGAACATCGCCTGGTGCCATTCCTATCTGGGGAACAACGAGGAAGCCCGGATCGCATTCGAGAAGGCCCTGGAGCTCTACCGGGACCTGGACGATCCCGTGGGCCGTTCGAAAGCCTTGAACGGCCTAGGCGTGCTCTCCCACAACATGTCCCGGTACGAGCGGGCCTTGGACTACTACACCCAGAGTTTGGACGAAGCCCGCCGACACGGCTTCCGCGGGCGGGAGGCCTCGACCCTCAACAACATCGGGGAAGTATGTGCCGACCTGGGAAACTACAAGGAAGCCCTCGATTATTTCCTTAAGGCCTACGATATCATCCCCGAGGAGAAGAACACCGAGCAAAAAGCCAACATCCTGCTGAACATCGGGAAGTCCTTCACGAGGCTGGAGAACTATGACCTTGCCGAGGAGTTCATCCGAAAGGCGCTGGAGCTGGCGGAATCGGAGAGCGAACGGGTGGTCGTCGCATCCGCATGGGACGTGCTGGGCAGGATTTCCCGGGGCTTGGGCAACCTGACCACCGCGGAGGAGCGGTTCCGAAAAGCCATCGCCCTCGCGGAGGGCACGAAAAGCCGGCGCGAGATTATCGAGGCCCTGCTGGATCTGGGCTCCCTCCTTATCGACCGGGGTTCCCTGGGAGAGGCGCAGGAAGTCCTGGAGCGGGCCGCTCGGACCAGCGAAGAGATCCACGCGAAGGCCCTCTATTACGCGGCCTACGAACGCCTCGCGGAGACCCATGAGCGGAAGGGAGATTACAAGACCGCCCTGGAGTACTTCCGCCGTTTCGTCCGGCATGAACGGGAAATCCAGAACGAGGATACTACCCGGAAAATCAAGGATGTACAGATCCAGTACGAGGTGGAAAGAACCCAGCGGGAGGCCGAGATATACCGGCTCCGCAATATAGAGCTCAAGGAGAAAACGGAAAGCCTGGAGCAGATGAACCGCCAGATGCTTACGATCTCCGAGATCGGCCAGCGCATCACCTCCAGCCTGGACATGGAGACCGTGGTCTCCACCCTGTACGACAGCCTTCGCGGCCTGCTTGTTACCGATCTCTTCGCCATAGCCCTGTACGATCAGGCTTCGAAAAGCCTCAAGTACGCCGCGTACATCCAGGACGGACGGCGCATCCCCCGGGAATCCGTACCCCTGGATCCCAAGAGGAGCTTCGCGGCCTGGTGCATCCGCCAGGATCAACCCGTCTTCATCCGGGACCTGAACGCGGAATACCGGAACTACCTGCAGGGAGAGCCCAAGTTTTTCCTGGGCAAGCCCGGGCTCTCCTTCATCTACCTGCCCCTTTCTATCGAAAAAAAGGTCATCGGAGTCATGACGGTCCAGAGCTACAACAAGGAATCCTATACCGAGCAGCACCTTCGTTTCCTGGTCGCCCTTGCGCCCTTCGTGGCCATCGCGGTGGAGAATTCCCTGATCCATGACCGGTTGGAGGAGCTCAATCGGGAACTCCAGAGGGAAAAGGAGCAGCTCGAACGGGCGACCCACCAGATCAGCTACCTGGCCAACCACGACAGCTTGACGGGCCTGCCCAACCGGCGACTTTTGTTCGAGCTCCTGCGGAAGAGCTTCGACCTCGCCCGCCGGTCGGGATCCAAGGTGGGCATTCTCTACGTGGACCTGGACGATTTCAAACCCATCAACGACAAGTTCGGACACCTCACCGGGGACCGCGTCTTGGTCGAGATATCCGAGCGCCTTCAGTCCGTGCTCCGGGCCTCGGACACCGTCTCCCGGGTGGGAGGCGACGAGTTCGTCGCGGTCCTGAACCACGTCCGAGGAAAGGCGGATGTAGAATCCGCGGCCCGGAAGGTACTGGCCGTATGCGACGCCCCCTTCGAGTTGATGGGGGAATCCTGCAGAATCGGAGCCTCCCTGGGCATCTCGATCTTCCCGGACGACGGAGATTCCCTTGAGGCCCTGCTTCACTGCGCGGACTCCGCCATGTACACAATAAAGCATTCCACAAAAAAGGGTTACGCGTTTTACGCGAAATAGGGAGCGGTTCCCGAACCGCCGCGTATTGACGAGGCCCGGGGGACGTGGTATTTTGCTTCGGCCCCGCTGCGGCCTCCATCTCCGGGATGGAATTCCCATACCCTTCCTTCGATCCAAGGCGCCGCGGGATACGATTCACGATCATCTCTAGGGAAGGAAGCCATGTCATCTCCCAAGCAGAAAGAACCGACACCCCAGCAAACGCCCAAGCAGACCAAGGAGAAGCCTGGAACCGGGCGAAATACCTTCGTCTACGTAGGAACCATCATCATTCTTGTGATCGTGGTGGTCGCCTTTATCTTCGTACCCTCCGCCCGGGGTCCCTCCGATGTCGGCCGTCTACCGGATTTCGGAACCTACGCGGGCACGCCGATCCGGTACGAGCAGGGCGGGTACATGGCCCGCCAGGTGCAGGCCATCAACGACCAGCTCAAGTCATACGGATACGATCAGTCGGGCAACCAGTTCTTCGCCTTCCAGGTCTGGAAGGGAGCCTTCGACCGGACGGTTGTCCATACGGCCCTGCTGCACGAGGCCCGCAAGGCCGGTATCACCGTATCCGAGGACCGTCTGAACGAGGCCATTCTGGAAGCCCCGGATTTTCAGGAGGAAGGAAAGTTTTCCCTTGAGCGGTATAGGGAAACCTCCGAAGCCCGGAAGCTGGCCATTCGCACTTCCCTGAGAGAGGAGATCCTGAAAAACTACATCCTGGAGGACGCCCTTTCCCTGCGGCCCAGTTCCCGGGAGATCGCTTTCATCCAGTCCATGGCCCGGGAAGAGCGGGTCATCGAGTATGTAGTCCTACCCTTCTCCGCCTTTTCGGACGAGCAGAAAGCCGCATTCGGACGGGACAACCCGGCTAAGTTCCGAAGGATCGACCTCTCCCGGATCACCCTGAACGACGAAAAAGAGGCCGGAACCATATTGGCCGCGGTCAAGCAGGGATCGCAGTCCTTCGAGGAAGCGGCCAAGGCCCATTCCAAGGACGCCTGGGCCGAAAAGGGCGGAGCCTCGGGATCCCGATGGGGCTACGAACTGGAAGCCGAGCTGGCCCAAGCCCAGGACGCGCAAACCCTCCTGTCCTTGAAGGCCGGAGAGATTTCTCCGGTGTTCAAGACCGCCGCGGGGTCCTGGGCCTTTTTCCGGGCGGAGGCTCCGGCCGTGGAACCCGACTTCAACTCCTCCGACACCCTCAAGGCGGTCTGGGAATATATGAACAAGTGGGAACGCGGAAAGATCGAGGACGCCGCGGTCCTCCGGGGAAAGGACTTTGCCGTGGATGCCGCCGCCCGAGGCTTCACTTCCGCGGCGAGCTCGTACGGACTGACCGTCCGCCAGGCGGGACCCTTCCCCCTTGCATACGGGGAACCCTTCTCCGGCGGATCCGCCGCCCTGTTCCGCAAGCTGTCCGGTGAAGGGCTTGAAGGCGCCTCGACCAGCGAAAAGTTCATGACCTCGGCCTTCTCCTTGGGAGCCGGAGCGGTCTCGGAACCCGTTCTTCTGAAGGATGCGGCCGTCGTTCTCCGGGTCAAGGAAATCCGGCCCGCCGACGATTCGGGGGTTCAGCTTATAGAGTTTTACTATCCCTACCTCTTCGCCCAGGCCCGGGAGATCGAGCTGTACGACAAGTTCCTGGCCAGCCCGGAGTTGAAGGATAATTTCTCGACCGCCTTCTTCCAAATCTTCCGGAACGAGTGATGCCCGAGGAATCGCTTCCCCGCGTCGCGCGAGCGGCCCGGGGAGGCTTTTCCGTGGAATACCGAGGGCGTTCCCTGTATTCCCGGGTGGCGCCCCAGGAGAGCCCGGAGCGGATTGTCCGGGACCTGGAACCCCTTCCGAACACCCTGTACTTCCTGCCGTCCCCCCTGCTGGGCTACGGAATCCGATCCCTTCTGGAACGGATACCCGCGTCCAGCGCGGTCCTGGCTGTGGAGGCGGACCCCGCCCTCGCCGAGCTGTCCAGGTCCCGCCTGCCCCCGGAGATCCTGGGCCATCCCCGGTTCCGGTTCCTGGATTCGCCGCTCTCCTTCGAAGGGCTGCTCCCCTACCCGGGTGCCTTCCGGAGGGTCGTGGAGGTGCGCCTCTCGGGGGGCCGGGTCCTGCATCCGGAAAGCTACGATACCGCGCTTCAGGCCCTCGAGGCGGAACTCAACCGTTTCTGGCGAAATCGGATGACCCTGGTCCGGATGGGACGGCTCTGGGTTCGGAACATCATCCGGAACATGGCACGCCTCGCGGACGCGGATATCCGGGAACCGGTCCCCTGGGACGGACCGGTAGCGGTCTGCGGCGCGGGGCCGAGCCTGGACACCTCCTGTGACTGGCTGCGTTCCGAGCGAAGGCGGATCCGCGTTCTCGCCTGCGACACCGCCCTGGGTCCCCTTGTCCTGAGGGGCATCATCCCCGATGCCGTCGTCTGCCTGGAGGGGCAGGTATACAACCTAAAGGACTTCCTTCCCGCCGGCGAGATCGAGATACCGGTCTTCGCGGACCTTACATCCCACCCCTCCGTATTCCGGGCGGTCCGAGGACCCAAGATCCTGACCCGCACCCGATTCGAAACCCTCGGGTTGGTCGACCGGTTGGAACGCATTCCCCTTCCCGCCTGCTCGGTTCCGCCCCTCGGGTCCGTCGGGGTTCTGGCCGTCCACCTCGCCCGAAGGTTGACCACGAGCCTGCTTTTCTTGACGGGACTGGACTTTTCCTTCCCCCCCGGTTCCACCCATGCAAAGGGCTCCCCGGCTTTACTGTCGGATTCCTTCCGGGAAGACCGGCTCTACAAAGCCCGTAGCCAGTGGAACGCCGCCTGGCCTGCTTCCAGCGGGGGAAATGGGATCCCCGGAGGCCCGGGCATCCTGATGGAAACCTACGCCTCCCTTCTGGCCGGAGAGGTCCACGGGGATCCCCGGGTCTTCGACATCCGGAGATCGGGATTGCCCCTGGGTATTCCCCGTCTCTCCCTGCAGGATGCTTCCGGACGCCTCGACCGAGAGCGGACCCTGGACCGCGTACCGGGTCCCCCGCCCCTGGGCCGGGTCGTGCCGCGGGAAGAGCTCCGGGTCGCGGCGGCGGACTTCCTGGATCGCGAGGCGGATAGGCTGGAGGAGCTCCGTTCCGCCCTTGCAGGGAAGGGAGACCTGGCTGCCCGAGTTTCGGAGTGTGACTGGATCCATTCCTGGTTTCCCGACAGGGAACGGGTTCGGGAACTGACACCGGATATCCGCAACCGCCTATTGGCCGAAACCCTGGATTGGAGGCGAAGGATCCGGGAATCCCGGGAAGCCCTGGAGGAACCATGAGCTATGCCGTCGGGCTGGCGGGCTACGGCCTCGCCGGAAGGACCTTCCACATCCCCCTTCTCCGATCCCTGCCCCGGGAGTATGAACTTTCCGCGGTGGCCGCCGGAAGCCGATGCGAAGAGGCCCGAAAGGACCTACCTGGGGTTCGGATCGTTCGAACCGCGGAGGAACTCTTCCGCCTTCCGGGCCTGGATCTCGCGGTGGTCGCCACTCCCAGCGGCCTGCATGCCGCACACGCCCGGGCGGCCTTGGAAGCAGGACTGGCGGTAGTCCTTGAGAAACCCTTCGCATCGAGCGTCCAGGAGGGGGAGACCCTGGTCCGCCTCTCCGAATCCTGCGGCAAACCCCTGCAGATCTTCCACAACCGCCGCTGGGACGCCGACTTCCGTACCCTGGAAAGGATTCTAAAGGACCGAGGCCTAGGGGATATATCGGAAGCCGAATTCCGCTGGGAACGATTCCGCCCTTCCGTCCAGGACCGATGGAAAGAGCGCCCCGGTCCGGGTTCCGGGCTTCTGTGGGACCTGGGTCCGCACCTCTTCGACCAGGCTCTCCGGCTATTCGGCCCTTTCGAATGGGTGCTGGCGGACGTCGCGGCCCAGAGACCCGGGGCCCGGGTGGACGACTGGTTCCACGTCGTGCTAAGGGGCGGTTCGCGCAGAATCATCCTGCACGCGGGCTGTCTTGCCCCGGATCCGGGACATCACTACCGGATCCACGGCTCCCTGGGTTCCTTCCGGACCTTCGGCGAGGACGGACAGGAAGCCCATCTCAGGGCTGGCGACCTGCCCGGTTGTCCCGGCTGGGGCACGATGCCCGGAGCCGGGCT
>JAAYUR010000497.1 GCA_012517645.1 Treponema sp. | reverse complement strand
GCACGAGCGGGGGATCGAGTGGACCGCGGCCCGCGTCCTGGAAACCGTCGGTGACCGCAAGGCCCACCTGACCTGGGACATCGACTTCTTCGATCCCGCCTACGCCCCCGGGACCGGGACCCCCGAGGTCGGGGGCTTCACGAGCTGGGAGGGGCTCAAGCTGCTCCGGAGCGTGGGCGGCCTCGACTTCGTCGGCTTCGACGTGGTGGAGGTCCTGCCGTCCCACGATCCGACGCAGATCACCGCCTACCTGGCGGGATGCGTCGTCCAGGAATTCCTGGCGGTGCTCGCGGCCAAGCGGAGGGCGGGGAAGGAGGCCGATCGTGGATGATCCGGAATCGTACCTTCTTCGGGATTTCGCGGAGGCTGACTTCGGGTCCCTCTCGGAGCTCTGGACTGCGACGGGCATAGGCAACCCGGCCCGGGGCGACTCCCTCGAATCCGTCCGGCGCACCCTGGGCCGGGGCGGGAGGCTCTTCGTCCTCGCCTTAGAAGACCGGATCGTCGGCTCCGCGTGGGTCTCCGACGACGGCCGCAGGCTCTACCTGCACCACATGGCCGTCCTGCCGGAGCTCCAGGGCCGGGGCCTCGGGAAGAGGCTCCTGGAGGCGGCCGTCTCGGCGGCCCGGGAGCGGGGAATGCAGATGAAGCTGGAGGTCTCCGAGGCGAACGCGGGCGCGATCGCCCTGTACCGAAAGTACGGGTTCGAGACCCTGGAGGGCTACCGGACGATGATCCGGAGGCGGACGGACTGAGCCCCGGGCGGCGTTGCGGTATCCGCCCGGGGGACGGTCCTTCGGGCGGAATCAATTGTCCCGGGCGACCTCCCGCTCGTACAGGTCCTGGAAGTAGGCCCGGTGCCGGGATTCCTCCCCCGCCAGGCGCTCGAAGGTCTCCCGGATGCCGGGATTCCCGGCCTCCTGCGCCAGCCGGCCGTAGAGCTCGTAACTCCGGGTTTCCTTGGAGATCGCCGCGTCAAGGATGTCCTGGAAGGTCATGCCCGCGGTGGGGCGGTCCTCGGCCTCCATCCGCCGCGCGGCCCCCAAGTCCACGGCCGTGGAGGCGGATAGGTTGACGGTTCCCCGGGTTCGCATGGACTCGAGCATGGCCGCGTGGCCCTTCTCCATGGCGATGAACTCCGCCAGGGTCGACCTCTGGGCCGCGAAGGCGGCGATGCCGGATAGCTCCTGATAGAAGGCGACGGCGGCCTTTTCACGGCCGACGGCGAACCCGAGGACCTCCCCGAATGTGGCGTACCCCATCTCAGTCCCCCTTCCCGCCCAGGAGGCGGTCGATGGCCAGGGCCGCGCGGTGGCCGTCCGCGATGGCGGAGATGGCGTCCTTCTTCTCGTTCACCAGGTCGCCCCCCGCGAAGACCGTCGGTACGCTGGTCCGGCCGGTCCGGTCCGTGACAGGCTTCATGCGGCGGACCTCCACCCCGTCCGCCTCGGTCAGGAAGTCCAGATCCGGCCCCTGTCCGATGGCCGCTATGATGGAATCGTACCGCTCCGTGACGACCGCGCCCGGGATGGGCTCGGGGACGGGTCGCTTGCCCGGCTCCTTCTGCACCATCTCCGCCTCGTTCCACACGAAGCGGGCGCCTCCGTCCCCGGAGTCCTCCACCCGCAGGGGGATGGCCCGCTCGATCAGGCGGGCCCCCTCGGCCTTGGCCTCCCGGATCTCCTCGGGGTCCGCGGGCATGTCGACCTGGCGGCGGCGGTAGACGATGTCCACCTCGCAGCCCCGGCGCAGGGCGGTCCGGGCGGCGTCCATGGCCACGTTGCCGCCCCCGACCACGGCGACCCGCCGGCCCAGCTCGAGCTCCTCGCCCCGGGTGGCGGCGGCCAGGACGGCCACCCCGTCCAGGACCCGGGGGTGGTCGTCCCCGGGCACGTCCAGGCGGTACGCCGAGGGCAGGCCCGTGGAGAGGTAGACCGCGTCGAAATCCGTCCTGAGCTTCGCCAGGGTCGGGTCCTTTCCGACCGTCGCTCCGTAGCGGATCTCCACGCCCAGGCTTCGGATGTAGTCCACGTCCTTGTCCAGGGCTGGGTAGGGCAGGCGGTACTCGGGGATTCCGTACCGGAGCATCCCGCCCGGCGCCTCGTCCTTCTCGAAGACCGTCACCTTGTGGCCCAGGAGGGCCAGGTAGTAGGCCGCGGCAAGCCCTCCGGGGCCGGCCCCGACCACGGCGACCTTTCGGCCCGTGGGGGGCTCCGCCCGGGGAAGGGCCTTTCCGTAGTCGGCCAGCTCCACCTGGTCCGCGATGTAGCGCTTGAGCCAGCGGATGGCCACGGGATCCCCCCGGACCCGATGGCGCAGGCGGACTCGCAGACCCGGGTGCAGATCCGGCCGCAGGCCTCCGGGAAGGGGTTTGTTTCGTACAGGAGGCGCAGTCCCCTCTCCAGGTCTCCGTCCCGGACCGCCTTGATGTAGCCCGGGATGTCCATGTGGGCCGGGCAGGAGGCCACGCAGACCCCGCAGGCCACGCAGCGGTCCGCCTCCCGCTCCGCCTGGTCCCGGGAATACCCCTTCACGAGCTCCAGGAAGGACTTCACCCCCTCGGCGTGGGACAGTTCCGGCATGGGGACCCGCTCCATGTCCAGGAGGCGGTAGCCTTCGGCGCGGCGGTAGCCGAGCTCGGACCCGTCCCAGGGCTTGGGGTCGACGCCGGGAACATACCGGAAAACGTCGGGGTCCGAGTCGATCCACAGGTACTCGTTGCTCATCCCCAGGGAGCCCGAGGGGCAGACGTCCACGCAGAGGGCGCACCAGCAGCAGCGGCCGTAGTCCACCCGGGGCCGGAGGCCGGAGTCCCCGGCGGAGGGTTCCCGGCCCTCCACGGGCACGAGGTCGATGGCCTTGTTCATGCAGATGCTCTCGCAGGTCCCGCAGCCGACGCACGTGTCCGCGTCGTTGATGTGGAAACCCCGGTACCGGGGCGCCCCGGGGCGCTCGTCGATGGGCTTGCGGACCGTGAAGGGCTTCTCGAAGGCGCGCTTCCAGACGGCGAAGGGGGCTACGATGTCCTTGATATCCATGCGCTCACCTCTCGATCTCGGGCGGATAGGTGTGGAGGCTCACCATGAGGCCCGCCACGTCCGCGATGTTGACGCCCCGGACCAGGCGCTCCATGACGGACACCGCGTGGGTGTAGCTCGGTCCCCGCACGGCCACCCGGCGGGGCTTGTCGCCCCCGTCGGACACGACGTAGAAGCCGTACTCGCCGCGGGTGCACTCCGCGGAAACGTAGGTCTCCCCGGCGGGGATCCTCCAGTGCAGGGGGTTCGGCAGGCGCTCCCGGAAAGGTCCCTCCGCGGGCAGGGCGTCCACGATCTGGCGGATCAGGTCGATGGCCTGGAACATCTCGGCCAGCCGGAGCCGCGCGCGCTCGAAGGCGTCCGACTCCGTCCCGACCACGGGCTCGAAGGAGAGGCGGGGATAGGCCAGGTAGCCCCGGTCCTTCCGGAGGTCCCGGCGTACCCCCGCGGCCCGGGCGTTGGGGCCCGTGATGCCGTAGCGCTCCACCCAGTCCCGGGGGATGTACCCCAACCCGACGGCGCGCATCTTCATGACCGCGTTGTGGAACATCACGAGCTCGATGTCCTTCAGGTTCTTCTCGATGACGGTCATGGTCTCGAGGACGTGCCGGAGGAACCCGGGAGGCACGTCCGCCCGGACCCCGCCGGGGATGATGTACATGTGGTAGATGCGGCCCCCCGAGAGCTCCTCGAAGAGGTCCAGGACATAGTCCCGCATCGTGACGCTCCACTGGGCGATGGTCCCGTGGCCGAAGGCCCCGGCCTGTCCGCCGATCCACATGAGGAAGCTTGCCAGCCGGATCATCTCCAGGGAGAGGGTCCGGAGCCAGACCGCCTTGTCCGGGACCTCGATCCCCGCGAGCTCCTCCAGGGCGGCGGCGTAGCAGTACTCGTTGAAGTCCGGCTCCGGCACGGCGATGCGGCAGACCAGGGGGAAGTTCTGCATCCACAGCCGCCGCTCCATGAGCTTCTCGAAGCCCCGGTGGAGGTACCCGACGTGAGTCTCGCAGTCGACTACCGTGTCGCCCTCGATCACCAGGCGCAGGGACATGTTCCCCGTGATGCCCGGGTGGTTCGGACCCTGCCACATCACCAGGTACTTGCCGGAATCCAGGTCCGGGACGGCCCGCTCCTCGGGGGCCACGTAGGGCGTCTTGGGGCGGCTCATGCGTCGGCCTCCGGGTAGAGTTTTTCCTTCATGTACGCCGCGGGATCCCGGGTCTCTCGGCCGGGCCGCTCCGCGTAGGTGGCGTCGCTGTACGCCAGGGAGTCGAAGTCCCGCCGCATCATGGGCGGCCCCTCCCAGCCTTCCAGGACGAACTCCTCGTCCACCCGGGGGCTGCCCGGGAAGTCGATCCCGTACCACTCCTTCATCTCCCGCTGGTAGGTCCACGCCTGCCCCCAGAGCCGGTGGATGGACTCCATGACGGGCCGTTCCCGGTCGATCTCGCAGTGGACCAACAGTCCGTGGCCCGTCCCGTGGTTGTGCACCGCGTAGGTCAGCCGGAAGGCCTTCCGCTCGATCTCGTCCACCGCGGTCGCGAAGGCCAGGTGGACGTATCCTTCCTCGTCCCGGAGCCAGGTCAGGACGTCCCTCATTTTTTGGGCGTCCACGGTCACGGAGGAGAGGTCCCGCCTCTGGTCGCGCCATTCCCGGGCGCCGTAGCGTCCGGCGAGCTTTTCCGCCAGTTCTCGCATCCTTCCCCCCTACCAGTTGTAGTCCGGCATGTTCCAGTCCTTGATGACCCGCTTCTGGTTGGCCTTGTACCACTCGAAGTTGCGGGCGTACTCGTTCTGGCCCTCCGCCTTGCCCGCGCGGATGATCCGCTTGAGCTCCTGGAAGCCCGCCAGCAGGGCCTCGGGGCGGGGCATGCAGCCCGCGATGTACACGTCCACGGGGATGTACTGGTCGATCCGCTTGATGGTGTTGTAGCTGTCCCAGTACATCCCGCCGTTGATGGTGCAGGAACCCAGGGCCACGACGAACTTCGGGCCCATCATCTGCTCGTAGCTGCGGACGATGCGCTTCAGGGTCTTCACGGAGGCGTAGCCCCCGATCACGAAGACCGAGGACTGCCGGGGGGTCGGCCGGGGCTGGATGCCGAAGCGGTACATGTCGTAGCGGCTGGTCATGAGGGGCCGGAGCTCGATGGCCCCGCAGCCCGTGCCGAAGCCCAGGATCCACAGGCTCTGGGACCGGGCCCAGTTCCAGAAGTCCTCCACGATCTTCGCGGCCGGCTCGTATTCCCGGGGCGGAGCGTCGCAGAAAAGCCCCCGCTCCTCGGGGGGAAGCCCCTCGTTGGCCAGGGGCACCGGCTTGACTTTCTTGTCGGACACGGTCGGCCTCCTATATCGCCGCGATGATGACCGAGGCGATGCCGATCAGGGTGGGCACGCCCAGGAAGAACCGGATCGACTGGTCGACCCGGAACCGGGGGAAGGCCTGTCCGACGAACACGTTGATGAAGTAGATGAGGAAGGTCTTCACCACCATGGTCACGATGTCCGTCGCGCCTCCG
>JAAYUR010000167.1 GCA_012517645.1 Treponema sp. | reverse complement strand
TGAGCTCCGCCTACATCCGACTCCCTGACGGGACGAATCTGGCGACACGGATCGTGCTCCCCGCGGGTCTGAAAAGCGGCAAAAAGGTACCCGCCATCCTGGAAACCACCCGCTACGGTACTTTGGTCAAGCCCGGACCTGCCCTGCGGGCGCTGACGGCCCTCGGTCTGGCCAGGCTGGGCGTCGGGGGAGTCCCGGTGCCCCATCCGACGAAGGTCGACTACGCCCGCTATTCCGCCCACCTCAGGGGCACGGGTTCCTATATGGACGCCCTCCTGGAAGCCGGCTATGCCTTCGTCGGGGTGGATGTCCGAGGGACCGGCGCCTCCGGAGGCACCCGGGACATGGAGTGGTCCGTGGAGGAGCAGGGGGATGTCCGGACGGTCATCGACTGGATCGTCGCCCAGCCCTGGTCCGACGGTCGGGTCGGTACCCTCGGGGTTTCCTATTCAGGGAACACGGCCGAGGCCGCCGCAGCGTCGGGGCATCCGGCTCTCAAGGGCGCGGCGCTTCTCTACTCGGACTACGACCCTATGGGACACAACGCCTTTCCGGGCGGGGTTTTCAATGAGCGGCTCGTACGACTCTGGAGCGAATCGAACCTTCGCGAGGACGCGGGCGGGACGAAGAGCCTCTTCTTCTCGGGACCCGCCCCGGTGGACGGACCCGACGGGGGAAGACTGTTAAGGGCGGCGATCTCGGGCCACAGGACGACAGATCTCTACGGGGCGATTCGGAAGGTCGAATTCACCGACGACAAATTCCACGGGGAATATGACGGAGACGCCCTGGCGCCTTTCACCCTCAGGGATCGGATCGAGGCCTCCGGGATACCCCTGTATGTCCGGGTCGGGTGGGTGGATGCCGGAACGGTTGCCGGAGCACTGGAGCGCTTCCTCGTCTACCGCAATCCCCAGATTCTGGTGGTCGGACCTTGGGGACACGCGGGGTGGACCGAGGGAGGGCCCTTCATCGCCGGAGCCGGGGACAGGAAGGCCCTGGACAAGGCGCAGGCGGACGAAGTGACCGCCTTCTTCCGGGAGGTGTTCGCCGGGACGAGGCTCCCCGGGCAGGTCGGCAAGACGATCCACTATTACACCTACGGTTCGGGGGAGTGGAAGGAATCGGAAACCTGGCCGATGCCGGGAGCAGAGGAACGAAGGCTCTACCTGGCCGAGGGGGCCGGGCTCTCCCCCCGTAAACCCGCGGAAGCGGGAACCGACGAGTACAGGGTCGACTACGGCGCGGATACCGGGCCGGGGAGCCGGTGGCGTACCAACCTGGGCGGCGGGCCTGTCTTCTACCCGGACCGGGCGGAACAGGACGCGAAGCTTCTGGTCTACACCGGAGAGCCGCTCGCGGAGGACACCGAGATCGACGGCGTCCCCGAGGCCGTGCTTTTTGCGGCATCCTCCGCGGGGGACGCCGCGTACTTCGCGTACCTGGAAGCGGTCGCTCCGGACGGTAAGGTTGTCTACCTGACCGAGGGCATCCTTAAGGCAAGCCACCGCGCGGTGAGCGCGCCCCTTCCCGGACGCGCGGCGATCGGGACCTTCCATTCCCACCATCGCGCCGACGCGCTCCCCGCGGAAGCGGGCAGAACGTATGAACTCAGGGTCCCGTTTCTTCCGATTTCCGTCGTCGTCCCCGCGGGCTACCGTCTAAGGGTGGCGATAGCCGGCCACGACGCCTCCTGCTTCGCCCGGATCCCCGCGTCGGGAGAGCCGATCATATCGGTCGACCACGGCGGCGACCGGGCGTCGTTTATCGTCCTTCCAGTTCGTGGACCCTGACGGCCTTGGATAAGAGACGGGGGCGGCCGACCGCTTCGGCGTTTGATTCTCAAGATGTTAGGGTGTGGCATTTTGGTATGTCTATTATGGAACACAGGGCGACCTTCGCCCTGGACGCGGAGACCATCCGGCGACTCAAGAAACCGGCCGCGGTGGAGGCAGCCAAGTACATGTCCTAGGTTTCCGAGCAGCGCTCCGATTGGGGGCGCGGAGAATGATCCTCCTGGACACGAACTATCTTATCGGGATGCTCGTGCGGGATTCCCGGGAATCGGAAGAAGTGGTCGAGTGGTACCGGAAGGAGGATCTCTGCACCTCCTCGGTGTGTTGGTACGAGTTCCTCCGCGGCCCGCCTCCATCGATGAAGGCGCGTTGCGCCTTCATCGCCCACAGGACGTGGTCGCCCCAAAAATGGAAAGGCCGCCCCTGCCGGGACGGCCGCGTCGATCGGCGTGAGCGGATCGACGGCGCGGAACTCGGGCTTGCGCCCTCGTTCCGCGACCTTCAGGACAGCGCCTCGCGCTCCAGATTAGAAGGGCCGCTCGGCGATATACTTGTACTCCTTCCACCGGCGCTCGACCAGGGCTTTCTCCTTGGCGGCCAGGGCGTCCGCCCGGTCCTTGTCGGCGTCCCGGAGGGTCTTGAACCGCACTTCGTTGGCCATGAAGAGCTCGATCTTGGAGGTGTCCGGCTCCTTGGAGTCCAGCTGGAAGGGGTTCTTGCCCTCGGCGACCAGGCGGGGATCGTAGCGGTAGAGCGGCCAGATGCCCGCCTCGACGGAGAGCTTCTGCTGGTTCATGCCCTTCATCATGTCGATCCCGTGCATAGCGCAGTGGGAGTAGGCGATGATGATGGACGGGCCGTCGTAGCTCTCGGCCTCCCGGAAGGCCTTGATGGCCTGGGACATGTTGGCGCCCATGGCGATGCTGGCGACGTACACGTAGCCGTAGGACATCGCGATCATGCCGAGGTCCTTCTTGCCGATGTCCTTGCCCGCGGCCGCGAACTTGGCCACCGCGCCGAAGGGCGTGGCCTTGGACATCTGGCCGCCGGTGTTGGAGTAGACCTCGGTGTCCAGGACCAGGAGGTTGACGTTCCGGCCCGAGGCGATCACGTGGTCCAGGCCGCCGAACCCGATGTCGTAGGCCCACCCGTCGCCGCCGAAGATCCAGACGGAACGGCGGATCAGGTAATCAGCCACCGCGGAGAGATCCGCGGCCCAGGCTTCCTTGACCTTGGCCAGCTCGGCCTTGAGCTTGGCCACGTCCGCCCTCTGGGCCTCGATGTCCATGTCGTCCTTCTGGGGGTTGAAGAGGAGCTTGTTGGCCAGGCCGGGCTGTATGCCCTTGCCCTTGTACTCCGTGAGGAGTTCACGGGCGTAGGCGTTCAGCTTGTCCGCGTTCAGGCGCATGCCGTACCCGAATTCCGCGGCGTCCTCGAAGAGGGAGTTGGACCAGGCGGGTCCGCGTCCGTCGTCCCGGGTCGCGTAGGGGGTGGTGGGCAGGTTGCCGCCGTAGATGGAGGAACAGCCGGTGGCGTTGGCGATGACGGCCCGGTCCCCGAAGAGCTGGGTCATCAGCTTGATGTACGGGGTCTCCCCGCAGCCCGCGCAGGCTCAGGAGAACTCGAACAGGGGCTGCCGCATGGCGATCCCCTTGGGGGTGGACAGGTTGAGCAGCTTGACGTCCGTGTTGGGTATCTTGAGGAAGTGCTCCCAATTGGCCGCCTCGGCCTCCCGCAGGGGCAGCTGGGGCTCCAGGTTGATGGCCTTGCGCCCGGGGTTGGCCTTGTCCAGCACGGGGCAGATATTCACGCAGGCGCCGCAGCCGGTGCAGTCCTCGGGGGACACCTGGAGGGTGGCCTTGAGGCCGGTGAATTCCTTGCCCTTGGCGTCCACGGACTTGAAGGTGGCCGGGGCTTTAAGCGCGTACTTGGGCTCGTAGGCCTTGAGGCGGATCACGGCGTGGGGGCAGACCATGGTGCAGTTGCCGCACTGGATGCAGAGATCCTCGGCCCACACGGGGATCTTTTCCGCGATGTTCCGCTTCTCGAACTTCGTGGTGCCCGTGGGGAAGGTACCGTCCGCGGGCATCTGGCTGACCTTGAGGGCGGCTCCGCGGCCCGCGATGATCTCGCCCAGGACTTCCTTCACGAACTTGGGGGCGTTGGCCGGGACGGGAGGCGTCATCTTGAGCTTTCCGGAGGCCTTGGCGGGGTACTTCACCTCGTGGACTTCCTGCAGGGCCAGGTCGATGGCGTCCAGGTTCTTCTTGACCACGTCCGCGCCCTTCCGGGCGTAGGTCTTTTCGGTGTACTTCTTGACCAGCTTGATCGCCTCGGCGGTGGGCAGGACGCCGGAGATCTTGAAGAAGGCGGTCTGCATGACCGTGTTGACCCGGTTGCCCATGCCCGCCCGCTCCGCGATGTTCATGCCGTCGATCACGTAGAACTTGAGCTTCTTCTCGATGATCTTCTTCTGGACCTCCACGGGGATGTGGTCCCACACCTTGTCCGCGGGGAAGGGGGAGTTGAGCAGGAAGACCCCGCCGGGCTTGGCGTAGGCCAGGACGTCCAGTTTCTCGATGTAGCTGAACTTGTGGAGGGCGACGAAGTCGGCCTTGGAGATCAGGTAGGGCCTGCGGATGGGCTTGGGGCCGAAGCGCAGGTGGCTGACCGTGGAGGTGCCGGCCTTCTTGGAGTCGTACACGAAGTAGCCCTGGGCGTAGTAATCCGTCTCGTCCCCGATGATCTTGATGGAGTTCTTGTTGGCTCCCACGGTGCCGTCGGATCCGAGGCCGATGAACACGCACTCCACGGTGCCCTGGGCGTCCAGGCTGAAGGAATCATCCACGTCCAGGGAGGTGCCGGACACGTCGTCCGTGATGCCCACGGTGAAGTGGTTCTTGGGCTCCGCCTTCTTGAGCTCGTCGAAGATCGCCTTGACCATGGCGGGGGTGAACTCCGCGGATCCCAGTCCGTAGCGGCCCCCGATGGTCTTGGGGTATTTCTTGAAGGGAGCGGTCCCCGCGGCCTGGGCTTCCCCGATGGCGGTGCGGACGTCCTCGTAGAGGGGCTCGCCGATGGAGCCGGGCTCCTTGGTGCGGTCCAGGACGGCGATGGCCTGGACGGTGGCGGGCAGGGCCTGGATGAAGTGCTCGACGCTGAAGGGGCGGAAGAGCCGGACCTTGAGGAGCCCGACCTTCTGGCCCTTCTTGTTCAAGTACTCGACGGTCTCCTCGATGGGCTCCACTCCGGACCCCATGGCCACGACGACCTGCTTGGCGTCCGGGGCGCCCACGTAGTCGAAGAGCTTGTAGGGCCGGCCGGTGATCTTGGCCAGCTTGTCCATGTACTTCTGGACCAGGCCGGGTACCGCGGCGTAGAGCTTGTTCAGGGTCTCCCGGCTGGTGAAGTAGACGTCCGGGTTCTGGCTGGTGCCCCGGATAGCGGGCTTCTCGGGATTGAGGCCCCGGGCGCGGTGAGCGCGGACGAACTTCGAGTCGATCATCTTCCGCATCACGTCCTGGGAGAGCTCCTCGACCTTCTGGACCTCGTGGGAGGTTCGGAAGCCGTCGAAAAAGTGCAGGAAGGGAACCCGGGCTTCCAGGGTCGCGGCATGGGCCACCAAGGCCAGGTCCATGACCTCCTGGACGTTGGCGGAAGCGAGCATGGCCCAGCCGGTCTGGCGGGCGGCCATGACGTCCTGGTGATCCCCGAAGATGGACAGGGCGTGGGCGGCCACGGCACGGGCGGCGATGTGGAAGACCGCGGGGGTGGCCTCGCCCGCGATCTTGAACATGTTCGGGATCATCAAGAGGAGTCCCTGGCTGGCGGTGAAGGTGGTGGTCAGGGCGCCGGTGGTCAGGGCTCCGTGGACCGCGCCGGCGGCCCCGGCCTCGGACTGGCGCTCCACGACCTGGGGCACGGTGCCGAAGATATTCTTGCGGCCCTGGGCGGAGAACTCGTCCGCGAGTTCACCCATATTGGAGGAGGGGGTGATCGGGTAGATCGCCACCACCTCGGAACATGCGTGGGCTACATGGGCGGCGGCGGTATTGCCGTCGATCATGACCTGATTCTTCTTGGTGGGCATATTGAATCCTCAGAGTAAGGGTGTGGGGTCCGGCAACCGCCGGACGAACCTTATAGTATGCCCTTTCTGGATTTATATCAAGCGGAGAAGGCGGAATCCGCTTGCGGGATGATAAATTCGTATCTATAATTTTATTGTGTATTGCGGATCTACGTCCGAAGTCCTTCGGCGGCGACAAACCAGGGAGCCTTTCCAAGCGCTCTTGAAGGTTGTAGTATAGGAGGGTCTCCGGCTTCGGTCCGGGGGACGCAGGAACGGAAGCATCCGGAGGACTCCCATGAACAGACTGAAGTTCAAGGCCATCATTCGCATGGTTTCCATAAGCCTCGGCGCGGCCTTGCTCATGAGGGTATTCCTGGCCCTGTACCTGGCCCGGGACCCGGTGTCCATCCTGGACGGACTGGGAACCTTTGCCGCGATCGTGGGCGTCCTCCTCGCAGCCGCATCCCTTTGGATCTACGCCCTCCTGGGCCCCCTGGTCCGGGCCGCCGCCAAGGGCGCCTACGGGACCCCTCTGTCCCCGGAGGAAAAGGAGATCGCAGCCGCGGTCGGGTACCGGATCCCCGCGGCGGTGACGGTCATCCTGGTCCTGGCCTTCATCATTGGTCCTATCGTCTCCATGGGCGTGAATATCCTATCCGGATCCGCCCGGTACACGGCCGCGGAGACGATCCTGATCGTGCTTCTCAACGTCGCCTTCGGCCTCATGGCCCGTACGCACATCACCGAGTCCCTGGAGGGCATCCTTTCCGAAGCGATCGGAGCCCTGGGCATCCATGCCCTGCCGGCGGGAACCCGAAAGCGGGGTCTCCGGAGCCGCCTGGTCCTGGCCGGACTCTCGGGGGTCTTGTTAGCCCTCTTTCTCCTGGCGGTCGCCGGCCTGGGCTATATCCGGAGCCTCTCCCGGGGGTTCCAGAACCCGGAGGCCTTCCAGACCCGCTACGCCGGGGAGACGGGGATCGTCGTTGTGCTGGTCCTGGCCTGGACCGCATGGGTCATCGCCCGGCTTTCCCGGAACCTGGCCTCGGATATCGGATCCGTGACGGGTCAGATCCTGACGATCGCGGAGGGGCGGGGGGACCTGAGCCGGAAGGCCGACATCCACAGGACCGACGAGATCGGATTCCTGGTGGAAGCCTTCAACCGCTTCCTTTCCGGGTTGGAGTCCCTGATCGGCAAGGCCCGCGCCGCGGCCGCGGCGGTGCGCGCCTCCTCGGAGTCCCTGGCGGCCACGGCCGACGAGGCCACCCGGGCGGTGGCGGATATGGAGGGCTCCCTGGAGAATATGCGCTCCGCGGTGGAGCGGCAGAACTCGGAGATCGGGGACACCGAGGGGACCATCGCCCGCATGATCGAGTCCATCGACGAGGTGGCCGCCCAGGTGAGCACCCAGGCGGGCTTCGTGGAACAGAGCTCCGCGGCGGTGGCCGAGATGGCCGCCAATATCGGCTCGGTCTCCTCCGTGGCCGACCGGGCGGACGGGGTGGCCCGGAAGCTCAAGGAGGCGGCGGACGAAGGGGACGCGGCCCTCGCGGATTCCATGAAGGCCATCCAGGAGATCGACGAGTCCGCCCGGTCCGTCCGGGAAACCGTCCAGGTCCTGTCCAAGATCGCCGCCCAGACCAACCTTCTGGCCATGAACGCCGCCATCGAGGCCGCCCACGCCGGCGAGGCGGGCAAGGGCTTCGCGGTGGTGGCCGCGGAGGTGCGGTCCCTGGCGGAAAACGCCGCGGCCAGCGCAAAAAACATCGCCGCCCTGATGAAGGAGATGAACGGCAAGGTGGAGCGGGGCTCCGCGTTGGCGGGCAAGGCCGGAGAGGCGTTCATGAGCATCCGGGAGGGGGTGGAGCAGACCACGGAACTCGTGCGCACCGTCTCTTCCTCCATGGCCGAA
Organism: Treponema sp.; assembly: GCA_012517645.1. Taxonomy (GTDB): domain Bacteria; phylum Spirochaetota; class Spirochaetia; order Treponematales; family UBA12059; genus JAAYUR01. The sequence continues at coordinate 2,856 of JAAYUR010000167.1, read as the reverse complement.
CAGAAGTCCGGAGCCCAGGAGATCCTGGGCAGCGTCAACTCCCTGATCGAGGCCACCGCGGCCATCCGGGACCTGACGGTGGAGCAGAAGGACAAATCCAAGGGCATGGAACAGGCCATGCTGCGGATCGTGGAAGCCTCGAACAACATCTTCGAGGCGGTCCAGGAGGAGACCGGGAGCACTCAGGCCCTGTCCCGGGTCGTCCGGACGGTACGGGAAGAAGCGGAAAACAATCGCGGACACGTGGGGGAACTCGACGCCGCGGTATCCAAATTCAAGGTCGGAGAGGTAAGATGAATCGCATCATCGATAAGCGCCTGCTATCCGAGGACGTGTACCGCATCGAGGTGGAGGCGCCCGACATCGCCCGGGAGCGCAAGGCCGGGCAGTTCGTCATCGTTCAGGCCGACACGGAGTGGGGGGAGCGGATACCCCTGACCATCGCGGACGCGGATCCCCGCCGGGGCTCCATCGTCCTGGTCTTCCAGGCCGTCGGGGCGTCCACCCACAAGCTGGCCCTGAAGGGGCCCGGGGACGAGATCGCGGTCCTGGGCCCCCTGGGCAACCCCACCCATATCGAGAACTTCGGCCACGCCGTCTGCGTGGGGGGAGGGATCGGCGTCGCGCCCCTGCACCCCATCGTCCAGGCCCTGAAGGCCGCGGGAAACCGCCTGACCGTCATCATGGGCGCCCGCACCAAAAGCCTCCTGATCCTGGAGGAGGAGATGCGCGCCCTGGCGGACGACCTGATCGTCGTGACCGACGACGGTTCCTACGGCCGCAAGGCCCTGGTTACGGAACCCCTCAAGGAACTCTGCGCCCGGGATCCCAAACCCGACCTGGCCGTGGCCATCGGGCCGCCGATCATGATGAAGTTCTGCGCCGAGACGACCCGTCCCTTCGGAGTTCATACGGTGGTGTCCCTGAACACCATCATGATCGACGGCACCGGAATGTGCGGAGGCTGCCGGGTCTCCGTGGGAGGGGAAACCAAGTTCGTCTGCGTGGACGGGCCGGAGTTCGACGGCCACAAGGTGGACTTCGACCAGATGATGCGCCGCCTTAGGGCCTACAAATCCATCGAGGACGCCGCTCACGAGCGTTGCCACCTGGAGATCGCCGCCGAGGAACTGGCCGCCAAGAAAGCCGCCGAGGCCGGGAAGGGAGGCGCCCGATGACCAAGACAAACGAACAGCTGGCCGCCGAGGCCCGGGCCCTCTGGGCCGATATTTCGAGCCGGGAGCTCAAGCCCAAGGACCGCCTGGCCATTCCCGTCCAGGACATGCCCTGCCAGGATCCCAAGGAGCGGTCCCGCAACATGAACGAGGTCGCACTGGGCTACACGGAGGAACAGGCCCGGGTGGAGGCCTCCCGGTGCATCCAGTGCAAGAACGCGCCGTGCATAGCCGGCTGTCCCGTGCGGATCGACATACCCGCCTTTATCGCCAAGGTCCGGGACGGGGACTACGCCGCCGCCGCGGCCATCATCCAGCGAACCAACCTCCTGCCCTCGATCTGCGGCCGGGTATGCCCCCAGGAGGTCCAGTGTCAGCTCCCCTGCACGTTGGGGAAGTCCCTGGGCGGGGTGGACAAGGCCGTGCAGATCGGCCGCCTGGAGCGCTTCGTGGCGGACTGGGAAGCCCGGGAGGGGAAGGCACAGGCCCCGGAGATCGCCCCGGATACGGGCAAGCGGGTAGCCGTGATCGGCTCCGGACCCGCGGGCCTGACGGTGGCCGCGGACGTGCGTCGGGCGGGCCACTCGGTGACCATCTTCGAGGCCTTCCAGAAGCCCGGAGGCGTAATGGTCTACGGCATCCCTGAGTTCCGACTGCCCAAGGCCATCGTCCAGTCCGAGGCCAAGGCCCTGGAGTCCCTGGGAGTCAAATTCAAGCTCAACTACCTGGTCGGCCGAACCCGGCCCCTTATGGCCCTTCTGGCCGAGGACGGTTTCGACGCCGCCTTCGTGGGCGTCGGTGCGGGCCTGCCCAAGTTCATGGAGATACCCGGGGAGAACCTGGTGGGCGTGTTCAGCGCCAACGAGTACCTGACCCGGGCCAACCTGATGAAGGCCTATGACCGGAGCCGGGCCTACACCCCCATTTACCCCTCCCGCCGGGTGGCCGTCCTCGGGGGCGGCAACGTGGCCATGGACTCCGCCCGCATGGCCCTGCGCCTGGGCGCCGAGGAGGTCCGGGTCCTATACCGCCGCACCCGTGAGGAGATGCCCGCCCGAGCCGAGGAGGTGGAGCACGCCATGGAGGAGGGGATCCACTTCGACTTCCTCTCCAGCCCCGTGGAGGTTCTGGCGGATGCCGAAGGCAAGGCAGCGGGCCTTCGAGTACAGGCCTTCCGGCTGGGGGACCCGGACTCCTCCGGCCGACGCTCACCCGTGCCCATTCCCGGCGCGATCACCGAGGTGCCCTTCGACACGGTCATCGTGGCGATCGGCAACGAGTCCAACCCCCTGCTGGCGCGAACGACCCCGGGGCTGGTGGTGGACAAGAAGGGCCGGGTCATCGTGGACGAGGCGCAGAAGACCTCGGTGGACAGGGTCTACGCGGGGGGCGACATCGTCCTGGGGGCCGCCACGGTCATCCTGGCCATGGGCGAGGGCCGCAAGGCCGCGGCTTCCATCAACGGGATCCTGTCGAACGGGCATAGTTGAGGGCAGACCCCGACGCAAGGGGCGGTTAGTGTTACGAAGCTTGTACCAAGGCAGGATATGCAATCCTCGCCTGATCAAGCACATGCATACGCCGGAAGATACTCCGGCCTGTTCTTCAGGGGCGTGGGATACTCCTTCATCCAGATCCTCCGTTGGGATTCCGAAAGCCGAGTCCGGCTCAGGAAGGCCCG
>JAAYUR010000195.1 GCA_012517645.1 Treponema sp. | reverse complement strand
TGGATGAGTATTCCCTGGAAAGATATGTGGACTGTATCGTGAGCGGTGAAGAGGTTGCCCGGGGCAAACCGAATCCGGACGTGTTCCTTCGTGCTGCCGAGCTTTTGGGTGTGGAGCCGGAAGCCTGTGTCGTGATCGAGGACTCCGATAACGGGCTTGCCGCGGCCCGGGCCGCCGGGATCCGGTCTATCGGGTACCGGAATCCGAACTCCGGCCGCCAGTCGCTGGCAACAGCGGATCGGATCGTTGAGGATATCCGGGCAATTTCCCTAAGCATGCTTGAACAGCTCGTCGATTCGGTAGCCGCCTGAACAGAGCATTGGTTCTTCATCTTTTTCGAGGTTCCGGAACGCGATCGCTATTCCCATGGAGGGTGTCGTATGTCCAGGAAAGTGTTCACCGCACAAGGCTCCGTAGCTGTGGGTCCCTATTCTCACGCGGTCGAGGCGGGCGAGTTCGTCTATCTGTCTGGTCAGACTCCGGCGATACCGGGAACCAGTCGGCTTATGGAGGGCGGCATCGAGGCGCAGACGGCCCAATGCTTCGAAAACTTGAAGAACGTGCTAGCCTCTGCGGGATTGTCCCTGGACGACGTGGTCAAGGTCAACGTGTTCCTTACGGATATGCGGAATTTCAAGGCGATGAACGATGTGTATGCCGCGCAATTCCATGCACCGTATCCGGCTCGAAGCACGGTGGGGGTCCGGGAGCTGCCGTTGGGCGCGATGGTGGAAATCGAGATGATCGCCCGCAAAGGGTGAGGAGTATACCTCGGGCGGCCCGAAGTGCCTGCGTCGAGGCGCCCGGGACTTGGCTCGGGTCTTGGCTCGGGATCCGGATCCAGACAAGGCCGGGGCTGGATTTTGCGGCTTCGGTCATGCCATAGTACCGCATGCTCCGTTCCGCGCTGAGGTCCTTCTCCTTGTACCGCGGGTTGCCGCCCTCCATCTATACCATGTTTCTGGCGACGATCGTGAACGGCGTCGGCATTTTCGTCTTTCCCTTCTTGACTTTGTTCTTGACGAAGAAACTGGGCATGGGCGAGCGGTCCGCGGGGGATTTCCTGCTCCTCGCATCCCTTTCGTACATCCCCGGCACGCTGGTGGGGGGCAGGCTTGCGGACCGCTTCGGACGGAAGCGGGTGATGCTCGTGTCTCAAGCTTTATGCGGGCTTTTGTTCGTGCCCTGCGGATTTCTGGGCGTGAACCCACTCGTCCCGTGGCTTGTTCTGGTCAGCTTGTTTTTCGACGGAGTCACGGATCCTGCCCGCTCCGCGATGAGCATGGATCTGACGAACCCGGAAAATCGCCAGGCCGCGTTCTCTCTGCTCTACTTGGGGCACAACCTCGGGTTCGCCTTCGGTCCCTTGATCGCGGGGTTCCTCTTCGAGAACGCCATGAGTTGGCTGTTCTGGGGAAACGCGATCGCGGTATTGGCGTCCCTGGCTCTCGTGATCGCCTTCATCCCGGAAACTCGACCGACGGAGAGCCAACTGCGGGACAGTCTGAAGAGCGATTCCAGCGAGAAAGCCCACGAAGGAGGCCTGCTCTCGGCGCTTAGATCGAGGGCTTTTTTGGTCATCTTTGTCGGAATAACGACTTGGTACGGATTCGTGTACGCGCAACACCGGTTCGCCCTTCCGCTCCAGCTCGAGCGGATCTTCGCGGGAGGCGGGGCGCGCCTCTACGGGATCCTGATGACCTTGAACGCCGTTTTGGTCATCCTGTTCAACGCCCCCCTGGTGGCGGCCCTTCGACGGTTTCGACCCATCGTCAACGTTGCGATCGCAGGATTCCTGTATTTCGTCGGGTTCGGCATGATCGCCCTGATCCGAAGTCCCGCCCTGTTCCTGGTTTCCACGGCGATCTGGACCTTCGGCGAGATCGTGAACGCCACGAACGAGGAAGTGTACGTCGCCAACCACACGCCGATGTCCCACCGCGGCCGGTTCAAGGCCATCCTGCCGTTGATCGGGGGCTTCGGTTTTGCGATAAGCTCGCCGATCATCGGCCGACTCATCGAATGGACGGGTCTACGCCCCGTTTGGATCCTCCTGGGGATGGTGGCTCTCGTGGCCGCTTGCGGCCTCCTTTTCCTGGACCACAGGGAGAGGCGGGCTTCGGAACGGCCGGCCACGGGCATGGTGGAAGGAACGGGGGGTCCGCCGCCGACGTTCGTAGGCGATGGGGCGGCGGCCGCTGTGGACAGGAATTCCGGTACCTATGAATAGCCGGGTGACCGACAGTGTTGGAG
>JAAYUR010000215.1 GCA_012517645.1 Treponema sp. | reverse complement strand
TATCTTACCCGGGATTCATTGTTTGGGCAAGGCGGAAAATGTTATCATAGAATGAAATACTTTTATAAACAACTCGATATTTATTCGGACCGGCACGAATTTCGAATGTTCCGGGCATGCCCTGGACGGGAGTTTGTATAAGTATGCTTATATCTATAAATAATTTATCAAATGGGGCTTTTTCAAAACTCAGGGAGTATTGAAAAAGCTGCCTTGAAATCCGCGATTGGCGAACAATCGCAAAGCCGATTTCAATAGTGACCGACTTTAATAATCGGCACAACTCACCGGAGGCGACGGACCTCGTCGAACAGGCCCGGCCAGACGGGTTCGCCCGCTTGGATCCCGGGCTTCGGGGAAGATTCCGGAGCCGGGGTCTTGCCGGCCGTCTCGGGCGCCGAACCCGGTTTAGGCGCCGGAGGTTCGGGCTTCCGGACCACGGAATCTCCAAGGTTCGACCGGTCCAGGTATCCCGCCCGTCGGAGAACTCCCTCGGACACCTCTTCGTCCGTCCGGGTGACCTCGATCTCCCCGGTGACGTCGGTGTCGCGGTAGGTGATCCCGATGCCCTGGGGACTCGGGGAGATGCCGCCCTTCCGGACGACCAGGAGCCGATCCCCCTCCGCCAAGCCGTCGTTCCTTCCCAAATCCACAAGGACCGTATCCCCGTTCCGCCGCAGGAGGCTGCCCCGGAGGGGCGGAGAGGATTCCAGAAGGCCGGCCAGGTGGGATACTGCCCGGGAAACCCGCTCGTTCCCGCTTCGAAGGGAGGAGAACGAGGCCGCGGGGCTTCCGGTTCGAGCGACGTAGACGTCCAACGAAAGCCGGACATCCCGCTCGGTTTCCTCCGTCCGGATGAGGCCGAACCAGTCCGCCCCGGAATCCCGGGCCGAGCGGAAGGCCTCCGCGAAGGAGCCGGCGGTGCCGGCCGCGAAGGGGACATCGAATAGGGAGGAACGGGCCGCCTCATCCCGCAGAGCCCGGGCGAGCACGGTCCCCACGCCGGGGTGATAGGCCGGTCCCAGGCCGGGCAGGGAAAAGAAGACGATCTTGTAGGGGCGCTTGCCCAGTAGGAGCTGATCCAGCCCCCAGGAGCGGCCGACCGTTCCGGTCAGGGCGCTCGCGTAGTTTTCCGCCGCGTCCAGGATGGCAGGATCCGCCTTGTCCAGGGATTTCAGGAACTCCAGTTCCGCCAGGTACGAGGAGGGCCTTCCCCGAAGGCGAAGGAGCTCCGCGTAGCGTTCCCGGCCCGGTTTTGAGTACGGATCGACCTTCAAGCCTCTTCGGTACTCGGCCAGGGCCCGTTCGTACTCGCGGTTGGATTCGAATTGACGACCCCGCACGAAGCGCTCCGCGGCGACCCGGGATCGGCGCGGATCCTCCGCCATGGTGGCGTCGATCACCAGGTCTTCCAAGGCTCGGAGGGCGATCTCGTCATCCGGCCGAAGGGCCAGGGCCGCCTCGAAGGCGTAGATTCCCGGATCCGTCTGCCCCAGCCGGGATCGGGCGATCCCCAGGGTGTACCAGGCCAGGGCGTCCCTCCGGTCCCGGGCGACCGCCTCCTCCATGAGCCGGGCCGCGGTCTCGGAATCCCCGGATTCCAGGAGCAGGGAGGCCAGGAGGCGCCGAGCCTCCCCGTAGGAGGGGCGGATCTCCAAGGCCGATCTCGCCCTCTCTTTCGCCTCCTGGATCCGACCTCCCCGGGCCGCGAGCCGGGCGGCCACGTACTGGGTTCGGGCGTCCTGGGAATGGTAGCGCAGGGCGCTCTCGATGTAGGTCTGCGCGTCCCGGTCCCGCCCGGCATCCGCGGAGATCAGGGCCAGGGAGAGGAGGGCCCGGGCGTTCCGGGGGGAAATGCGCAGGCTCTCCATAAGCCGGGATCGGGCGTCCGTGGGCCGGCCGGATCTAAGATCCAGGAGAGCAAGCCCGAACCGGGCTTCCAGGTCGTTCGGGAGCCGGGCGAGGACCGCCCGGAAGAGCTCCGAGGCCTTGGTCGTCTCCCCGAGACCGATACGGATGAAGGCCTCCATGGAGAGAAGGGCGGGGTCATCCCCTTTCAGCCTTCGGGCTTCCGAGACCCGGGTCAGGGCCTGGCCGTACTCCTCCAGGGCGTAGTACGACTCCGCGAGTCCCTGGATCGCGTCGGTATACGCGGGATTGACCTGCAGGGCCGCCAGGTAGAGTTCGACGGCCCCGAACCAGTCCTCGGAGAGGCGGGCTTCGGCGGCCTTTCGGACCAGGGAGGGCGCGTCCTGGGGAGCCTGGGCGCCGAGGTTCGGGACCGAGGCGGACAGCACCAAAGCCGCCAGGAGGAGGGACGCGGAGGGACGGCGTCCACCCCGCCGGAACGGATCGCGCGTCATGGCTCCAAGGAGTCCTCGGGCCGTTTCACCAGTTTGACCGAGGTGATGCGGTGGCCGTCCATCTCCTGGATCACGAAGTCCCAAGTCCTCCAGGATGCCTTCTCGTACCGCGCCGGGATCTTGCCGAAGAGGTCGAAGACGAAGCCGCCCAGGGTATCGAACTCCTCGACGGGGAGGTCGGCGCTGATCTCCTCGTTCAGGTCCTGGATATTCACCCGGGCGTCGCAGAGCCAGATCCCCTCCCCCAGGGCTACGATATCCTCCCGCTCGTTGTCGAATTCGTCCTGGATGTCCCCGACGATTTCCTCGATGATGTCCTCCATGCAGACGATTCCGGACACTCCCCCGTACTCGTCGATGGCCACGGCGATGTGGACCCTGCGCCGTTTGAACTCCCGCAGGAGGGAGTCGATGCGCTTGGAATCGGGAACGAAAAACGGCTTGCGGATGATCCCCGCCAGGTCCAGATCCTGGCCCCGGACGAGGGTCCTCAGGAGATCCTTGACGTAGAGCACGCCCTCCACGTTGTCGATCGTGTCCCGGTACACGGGTATGCGGGAGTGCCCGCAGGTTATGGCTGTTTCCAGTACCTCGTCCCGGTCCGCGTCCACGGAAAGAAAGACCGTGTCGATCCTGGGCACCATGACTTCCTTTACGGTGGTCTCCGAGAGCTCCTCGACGCCCCGAATCATTTCCCTGCGTTCCGTGGAGGCTTCATCGGAATCCTCCTCCGACGGGGGACGCCGACGCCGGGGAAAGAGCCGTTCCAAGAGCGACGAAGTCTTCAAAGCAGATGTACCTCCGAGAACTTTTTCAAAAGGGATTCCTGGTATTCCAGCATCTCCCCGCGGGGGTCCGACTCGTCGTGGTCGAAGCCCGACAGGTGGAGTATACCATGGAGAATGAGCCGCTTTAGCTCCTCATCCTCGTGAATTCCTAGATCCGCGCAGGTTCTCCCCAGGGTTTCCAGGGAGATCACCACGTCCCCCGCCAGGAACCTGCGGTCCCCCTCCTCGGACACGTACCACTGGCCCTGCTCGAAGGAGAGCACGTCCGTGGGGGCGTCCTTCCCCCGGTACTGGGCGTTAAGACTCCGGATGAACGAGTCCCCGCACAGGAGGATGGACAGCTCCCAGCCCTCCTTCCCGAGTTCCGAAAGCACGGCCCCGGCGAAGGATTCGGCCTTGCCCATCCAGTCCGGCGGGTCGACGCCCTGCACGGAGATTTCCACGGAATTCATCGGCCGGGTTCCCGGACCTTGGGATATTCGATGCGCGAATGGAAGTGGCCCGCCAGGATCCGCGTGAAGGTGTTCATGATGGTCTCCAGATCCCGGAAGGTCAGGTTCGTTCGGGCCAGCTGGCCTTGGGCGAACTTGTCCATTACGAGGTCGTGGATTGCCTGCTCCAGCCGGGCCAGGGTGGGTTTCTTGAGGCTCCGGGTCGCGGCCTCCACGGAATCCGCCAGCATCACCACCGCGGCCTCCCGGGAGGCCGGGGGCTGGCCGGGGTAGGTGAAATCGTCCGGCCGCACCTCCCCGTCGGCCTTCAGGGCCTTGTCGTAGAACCAGGTGATGATTCCGCTTCCGTGATGCTGGGCGACGATCTCCACCACCTCGTCCGGCAGTCCCAGGGACCGCGCCCGCTCCGCCCCGAGCTTGACATGGCTGCGGATGACCGTGGCGGACAGCCGGGGATTCATCTTGTCGTGCTT
>JAAYUR010000112.1 GCA_012517645.1 Treponema sp. | reverse complement strand
CGTGGAGCCGGAAAAGCCGACGGTGGACAAGGTGGACCAGCGCATCCTTCATGTCCGCAAGGAGAACAAGAAGGATCTTCTGGCCCACCTGCTCCGCAAGGCGGATGTGCGCAGGGCCGTGGTCTTCACCCGGACCAAGCACGGGGCGAACCGCCTGTCCGCGGCCCTGGGGGCGGAGGGAATCTCCTCCGAAGCCATCCACGCCAACAAGAGCCAGAACGCCCGGATCCGGGCCCTGAACGGGTTCAAGCGAGGGGAAATCCGCGTGCTCGTGGCCACGGACCTGGCGGCCCGGGGGATCGACGTGGACGGGATCACCCATGTCTTCAACTATGAGCTGCCCAACGAGCCGGAGACCTACGTTCACCGCATCGGACGAACCGCCCGGGCCGGGGCTTCCGGCTCCGCCGTATCCTTCTGCGACGCCGAGGAACGGCCCCTTCTGCGGCAGATCGAGCGCCTATTGGGAAGGACGGTTCCGGTCGAGGCGGATCATCCCTTCGCGGCGTCGTCCCCCTCGGACTCCCCCGCGGCACCCGGGGGTATGCGGAAGGTCATGCCGTCCCGGACGATGCGGTCCCGGAACTTCAGGAGCTCCTCGTCGGACAGGGGCCTGGACAACAGGAATCCCTGGAAGCCCCGGCAGCCCATGCGGTAGAGGTGGCGGAGCGAGTCCGCCCGCTCCACCCCTTCCGCGATCAGGTCCAGGCCCAGGTCCCGGGCGATGCCCACCAGGGACCGGACGATGGACCGGTCCTGGTGGTTTTGGTGGAGGTTCTCCACGAAGAGCCGGTCTATCTTGATCTCGTCCAGGGGGAAGCGGTGCAGGTGGCTCAGGGACGAATACCCCGTCCCGAAGTCGTCCACCGAAACCCGCACGCCCATGGCGTTGAATCGCCGCAGGATCAGCGTCGTCGCCTCCGCGTCCTCAAAGAGGCTGGTCTCCGTGAGCTCGACGGTCAGGGCACGTTCGGGGAGCTTCGAGGAGGAGATGAGCCCCGCCAGGGTTTCCTCCACGGCTCCGGAGCGGAACTGCCGGGGCGATAGGTTCACGGACAGTCCGATGTCCCCGCGGCCGGACTTGTGCCAGCTCGACAGCCTGCGCACGCACTGGTAGACCAGCCATTTGCCCAGGGGTTCGATCAGTCCCGTCTCCTCCGCGAGGGGTATGAAGGTCGCGGGCGGGATGAGCCCCCGGGTCGGATGGTTCCACCGGATCAGCGCCTCCGCCTCGATCCGCTCGATCCTCAAGACCCTTCCGTCGATGTCCGAAACGAAGAGCTTGGGCTGGAATACCAGGGAGAATTGTTCCCCCAGGTGGCGGATGGCCGGGGCCTCGATGGCCCGGATGATGGAGTTCTGGAGCTCCACTCTCTCCACGACGCTCTGAAGGAGGGTGGGGCGGAAGAGGACGAAGCTCTTCTTCCGTTCCTGGGCGGAGCCCGCGGCCACGTCCGCGTAGTGCAGGAGGTTCGATCGGGTCCGTCCGTGCTCCGGGAAGTACGCCGCCCCGGAGGTCACCGGCAAGGAAACGGTGAACCCCGCGAAGACGTGGGGCTCGCACAGGGCGGACAGGAGGCGGCGAAGGACCTTCTTGAGGTCCTGGCCCTTGGCGCCCCGGAGTACCAGGACGAACTCGTCCTCCCGGGTATGATAGACCTTGTCTTCGGGGCCGAGGACCGAGTTGACCCGGCAGCCCGTCTGATAGAGGATCCACTCGCTGATGCTGGACCTGAGGGTCTTGCGGACCATCGAATAGGTCTGTCCCAGCTGGATGATCAGGACCGTGAAACCGAGGGTCGAGGGTTTCGCGTTCTCCGATTCGATCAGGTTGTCCAGGTCGATCTCAAGGCGGAAGTGGGTGGGCAGGCCGGATTGGGCCTGGAAGGAGATCTTCCGTTCCAGGTGGGCGACCTTCTTTTCGAGGGCGCTCACCTGGGCTCGAAGCCGGGTGTTCTCCTCCGAGATGGATGTGACGAGGGTGGTCGTGCCTTCCTGGCTCTTCGAAGCTGAGGTCATCCTGCGCTTCCATCCTTGTAGGCGCCCGTCCCGTTTCCGCGGACGGAGTTGTTCAGTTTCTTATCGGCAGATATATATCCAAACCTTAAGTGTTTTCGGCCGTGAAGGACTTGCCTGTCCGCAGGATTCGGTTTGCCGGGAACCAGACTCGAACTGGCACGGCCTCGCGGCCAGGGGATTTTAAGTCCCCGGTGTCTACCATTCCACCATCCCGGCGTCCGGCCCGGGCGGGCCCTTGCGCTCGCCCGGCCGCGGTTACGCATGGTACCCGCCTGGTCTCCCGCGGTCAAGGACGCGCCGGGCGGACGCTCTGTCCCGTTCGCGGAACGGGAGCGCTCGCCGGGGTTCAGGCGCGCCTGCGGCGCTCCAGGGCCAGGTGCACGGCGCCGTAGGCCCCGTCGTAGATGCCCGCCCGGGCGTTCCGGAGTATGTTCCCGATGTACATCTCCAGAAGGTCGTCCTCCTCCACCAGGAGCCGCAAGGCTTGATGGAGGCTCGCGTCCGAGGCCGTCTCCAAGGTGCCGTCCCCGATCTCGGATCCCCGGATAGCCCCCCAGGCCTCGTGGCGTCCCACCCGCTGGATGAAGAGCTTGGGCACCGGATAGAAGGCGAGTTCGCTGGGCTTGGTGATCATGATGTCCGAAGCCCGCATGAGGAGGTTCGTGGTGTATACCGCCGCGAAGAAAGCCTCGTGCAGGAAGATGTGGACCCCGGAAACGGGGCCGGTCCGGATTTCCCGGGCGAAGGCCTGGGTTTCCGTCCAGTCCGAGTGCAGGGTGTAGCGGATGCCGTCCGCGTCCAGGGACCGGCGGAGCTCCTCCCACCGACCCGCGTGGTCCCCCATGTTCACAAGGAGGGCCAGCTTGCCCGCCTCGATGGCCCCCTTGGAAGCCCGGGCTATGTCCGCGAACCTACGCGCCTGGGCTCCCGCGCCGCCCATGGTCAGGAGGAAGCGCCGGGTCTCCTTGTCCCGCAAGCGGCGCAGGCGGTAGGAGCAGTCCTCCTCCACCGCCGAGACGATCTCGTGGTCCACGTAATGCCCCACGTACCGGATGTCGTCCCGGGGAAGGGCGTGCATCAGTTCCTCATCCCCGCCCATGTCCCGCAGGGTACGGTAGCCCATGTAGGCCGAGGGCGTCTGAACGACGTGGACGCTCCCCTCGACCAGGTGGAAGGCCAGGGGGTAGTTGTCCGGGATCAGGGTCACCACGTCCTCCATCCCTGCCCGAACCGCGGCGTGCCCGGTCCAGGGATGGGTGGAGAGGAAGGGGATGTCCCGGGGCAGGCCGGCCAGGAGGGGGGCGAAGAGCCTGGAAAGGGCGCGGTCCCGGGCCGTGTAGGAAAGCCGCTTGGCCATATCGGAGGTGACCTTTTCCCATATGAGCTTGTCGAACCACTTGAAGCGCTGGGAAACCCGGGAGCCGAGGTTGTAGAGATCCTCCAGGTAGTCGATGGTCCGGCTGGCCGCCGTATCCGGGAAGGACATCAGGTCCATCCAGTAGGGAGTGAGCCCCATGGACCGGGCCGCGGAGGCCAGGGCCAAGCCGATGCGGTAGTGCCCGAACCCCATCCGGATCGTCCCCAGGACGATGCCCTTCTCCCGGTCGATCTCCTCGTAGGGCCCGCCGTCCGGGCTCTGTTCCTCCAGCTTGCGGATCCCGAAGAGGTCGTAGGCCGGCCCCATGGGCACGGCTCCCAGCCGGGGAGAGTCCTCAGGGGAGAAGGAAAAGCGGCGGGCATAGCGGCGGAAGGTGCGTTCGGCGCTCTTGAGCGCCCGGCCGGGAAGACGGTTTCCGAAGATTTTTGTCTCGTCCACGATGTCCCTCTTTTTTGCCCCCCTTGTCCTAGGTGCGGGCCGATGCCTCGAGTATATCCGGCGTCGGTCCGGGCGCAAGGGGCGGCCGCGCGTTCCCGGGGGCGAAGGGGAACAGCCTCGGGCTCCTCGAGTCCCCCTCAGAGGATCCGGATCAAGAGCATGTACAAGGCCGTACCCCCGGCTATGGAGAGCAGGGTGTTCCGTCTCCATAGGTGCAGGGCGGCGGTCAGGGCTGCCGCCGCCGCCTCCGGGGCGCCGTGGGGCGCGGTCAGCCAATCCACGTCCTTGAAGCAGTACAGGGTCAGGATCGTGAGGACCGCGGGGGGGCCGTAGGATGCCAGGAAAGGGACGAATCCCGGCACCTTCCGGTTTCGGAATACCAGGAAGGGCAGAACCCGGGTGGCCGCCGTGGCCGCCACCATCGCCGCGATCGAGGCCAGGACCCGCAGGTTATCCACGGGTTTCCAGCCTTTTCCGCAGGGCGAACAGGAGGATCCCCGAGGTCCCGATGGCCGGCAGGAGCATGCGAGCCGGCCCCAGGGCCAGGTAGGCGGCCGCGGCGCAGGCCCCCGAGGCCAGGTAGGGCAGGGGGCTGCGGACCTTGCGGGTCTGCTCGATCAGGAGCACCGTGAACAGGGCGGTCAGGGAGAACTCCAGCCCCCGGGTGTCGAAGTCGGCGAGTCCCCCCGCCAGGGTCCCGGCCAGGGTGCCCAGGACCCAGTACGACTGGTTGAGCGCGGATACCCAGAAGCGGAACCGGTCGGGATCGACGCCCGGGGGGGCGGAGACCGTGGAAAGCAGGGCGTAGGTCTCGTCCGTGAGGGTGAACACCAGGTAGGGTTTACGGGCTCCGGCCTGGGAGTAGGTCTCCAGGAACGACAGGCCGTAGACCATGTGCCGGAGGTTCAGCAGGAATGTAGCCGCCGCGATCTCCGCCAACCCCGCGCCGGAGGCGATGAGCCCCACGCCCATGAACTGGGCCGCCCCGGCGTACACGAACAGGCTCATGGCCGGGGCCGCCCAGAGGGGCAGGCCCGAACTGGCCAGGAGCAGGCCGAAGGCCGCGCCGATGGTCGTGTACCCAAGGAAGACCGGGAAGGTCGCGGGCAGGGCCGCCCGCAGAGCCGCGCCCGGGGGCGGGCCGACGTCGCCGTTTCGATCCGTAGTCTCCATGCCCGGGGACTCTATACCGGGCCGCCGAGATGCCGCAAGGGCCGGGGTTCAAGGTTCAGGACTCCGAGGATAGGAAATAATGGATAAATTATAGAAATTAGAAGCATGTGGGGCGAGGATTCCTAGTAATTCCCTGATATATTTCAACAATTCGAACGAATTCTATGGGGAGTAGCTTGACACTTGATTTTTTTGCATGCTAGGTTCCGCCTATGGCCGGTGAAATGGCGCCCTCCCTTCGGGGAATCGCCCACGACCGCCGCGGGCGTCTCGCCTCCGCGGCCCGCGTACGGGTAGCCTTCGCCGCACGGAATCCCTCCCTATCCTCCCTCTACATCCTCACCATTATCGTCCTCCTCCTTATCCTGGGCACATAGGGCTCCTTCGCTGGATTGACGGCCGGGCGGAGAGAGCCCGACCGTAGTAGGCCGTCCATAGTGTCACGAACCTTGTGCTAGGTCCGTGGATCCCGGACGGCCTTTCAGCACGTCCCGGGAACTCCTCGGAAGCATCGGTACTCCAGCACAAGCTTCGTGACACTCACCCCGGACAACCCGGACCCATCCAAACCGGCATCGTCCAAGGAGGAGGAACCGCCATGAACCCGAGATCCCCCGACCGCTTGAACGCCGCGGATCGTCCCGCCGAGAGGGCTTGACCATGGAACGCTTCGTGGTTTCCGCCCTCGTCCAGAACCATCCGGGCGTCCTATCCCGAATCTCCGGGCTTTTCAGCCGGAGGGGCTTCAACATCGAGAGTCTTTCGGTCGGCGAGACCCTGGACCCCTCGGTCTCCCGGATGACCATCGCCGCCATCGGGGACCAGGAGATCATGGAGCAGCTGGTCCGGCAGCTGGAAAAGCTGGAGGACGTGATCTCCCTCCGGCGCTTGGATCCTCAATGGGGCGTGTATCGAGAACTGGTCCTGGTCAAGGTCAAGGCCTCCCCGGAAACACGGGGGGACATCGTGAACATCGCCCGGATCTTCCGGGCCCGCATCGTGGACGTATCCCGGCAGGAGATGGTCCTGGAGATAACCGGCGAGCGCCCGAAGATCGACGGGCTTCTGGACCTGCTGGCTCCCTACGGGATACCGGAGATCGCCCGCACGGGGCTTACGGCCCTCCAGCGGGGAGACTCGATCTTGAGCCGGCCCGAGGAGACGGAACCGACGCCGTACGGCGCCGGACGGACGAAGACAGCTTGAAGGAGACTATCGTGGCTACCATGTATTACGACAAGGATTGCGACAAGAAGGCCCTGGCGGGCAAGACTATCGCGGTGATCGGCTTCGGCAGCCAGGGTCACGCCCACGCTCTTAACCTCCGCGACTCGGGGTATCCCGTCGTGGTGGGGCTCTACGAGGGCTCCAAGAGCTGGAAGGAAGCCGAAGCCCAGGGGTTCAAGGTCCAGACCGCGGCGGCGGCTTCAGCCGAGGCGGACTTCATCATGATCCTGATCAATGACGAGAAGCAGGCTCGGCTCTACTCCGAGAGCGTCAAGCCCGGCCTCAGGGCCGGCAAGACCATCGCCTTCGCCCACGGGTTCAACATCCACTTCAAGCAGATCGTCCCGCCCCCGGACGTGGACGTGGTCATGATCGCTCCCAAGGGGCCGGGGCACACCGTCCGATCCCAGTACCAGGAGGGCAAGGGGGTTCCCTGCCTTGTGGCGGTCCAGCAGGACGCCAGCGGGACCGCGAAAGCCCAGGCCCTGGCCTACGCGGCGGGAATCGGGGGCGCTCGAGCGGGGGTGCTGGAGACCACGTTCCAGGAGGAGACCGAGACGGATCTCTTCGGGGAGCAGTGCGTCTTGTGCGGCGGGGTCACCGCCCTCATGAAGGCGGGGTTCGACACCCTCGTTGAGGCGGGGTACCAGCCCGAGAGCGCCTACTTCGAGTGTATCCACGAGATGAAGCTGATCATCGACCTGGTGGTCCAGAAGGGCATCTCCTTCATGCGCTACTCCATCTCCGACACCGCCG
Organism: Treponema sp.; assembly: GCA_012517645.1. GTDB lineage: Bacteria > Spirochaetota > Spirochaetia > Treponematales > UBA12059 > JAAYUR01. Next base: position 6,129 of record JAAYUR010000112.1, on the reverse strand, counting down.
AGTACGGGGACTACACGGTCGGCCCCCGGATCATCACCGAGGAGACCCGGAAGGAGATGAAGAGGGTCCTGGCGGCGATCCGGAACGGTCAGTTCGCCCGGGAGTGGATCCTGGAGAACCAGGCCAACCGGCCGTACTTCAACCGGATGCGGGCCATCGAAGCCTCCCACCCATCCGAAAAGGTCGGGGCGGAACTGCGGGCCATGATGAGCTGGACCCGGGACAAGGGATAGGAGGTTCCGATGCCGCGCGAAATCGTCATCTTCGACACGACCTTGAGGGACGGCGAGCAGGCTCCGGGCTGCAGCATGAACCTGGGAGAAAAGCTCGAGGTGGCCCGGCAGCTCGAAAAGCTCGGGGTGGACGTCATCGAGGCGGGCTTCCCGATCGCGAGTCCGGGCGACCTGGCCTCGGTGCGCGAGATCGCGCGCCATGTCCGGGGCTGCGCCGTCGCGGGCCTCGCCCGGGCGACGCCCCGGGACATCGACGCGGCCTGGGAGGCCCTCAGGCCCGCCGAGCGGCCGCGGATCCACACCTTCATCGCCACTTCGCCCCTTCATATGGAGTACAAGCTTCGCATGAAGCCCGACGAGGTGGTGGATCAGGCGGCGGCCATGGTCCGCTACGCCCGGAGGCTCTGCCCGGACGTGGAGTTCTCCGCCGAGGACGCCTCCCGCTCGGACCCGGATTTCCTGTGCCGGGTCTTCCAGGCGGCTATCGAGGCCGGCGCCTCCACGGTCAACCTGCCGGACACGGTCGGCTACGCCCTGCCCTGGGAGTTCGGCGATCTGGTTCGGAGGGTCAAGGCCGGGGTTCCGGACATGGGCAAGGCGCTCTTCTCGGTGCACTGCCACGACGACCTGGGCCTGGCGGTGGCCAACTCCCTGGCCGCCGTGGAGGCCGGGGCGGACCAGGTGGAGTGCACGGTCAACGGTATCGGCGAACGGGCGGGGAACGCCTCCCTGGAGGAGATCGCCATGATCCTCCGGACCCGGGCCGACCGCCTGGACGCCCGGTGCAGGATAGACACTACCCAGATCTACGCCGCCAGCCGCCTTGTCGTCCAGGTGACGGGCTGCCGGGTCCAGGCCAACAAGGCCGTGGTGGGGGAGAACGCCTTCGCCCACGAGTCGGGGATCCACCAGCACGGGGTCCTGGCCCGGGCGGATACCTACGAGATCATGACCCCCGAGTCCGTGGGCCTGCCCCGGAACAAGATGGTTTTGGGCAAGCACTCGGGCCGCCACGCCTTCGACGAGCGCCTGGCCGAGCTGGGCTTCCACCTGGGCCCCGCCCGGACCGCGGAGCTCTTCAAGGCCTTCAAGGCCCTGGCGGACAAGAAGAAGACCGTGAGCGACCGGGACATCGAGGCCCTGGCCCGGGGCTGGGCTCCGGACCGCAAGGCGGTGTGGAAACTGGAGAGGTTCATCATCAACTCCGGGAGCACGATCACCTCCACGAGCGCGGTCAGCCTCGTCTCCCGGGACGGGCGGAAGGAGGAACGGGTGGCCACCGGAGACGGCCCCATCGACGCTTCCTTCAAGGCCATCGACAAGATCGTCGGCCGCGATCCCGTTCTGGAGGATTTTTCCCTGGATTCCGTCACCGGAGGCAAGGACGCCCAGGGGGAGGCCCACGTCCGGGTGCGGCTGGGGGACAAGGCCTACAACGGCCACGGGGTGTCCACGGACGTCATCGAGGCCAGCGTCCGGGCGTATATCGACGCCATCAACTCCATGGCGGAGGATCTGGAAGCGGGGGAGAGTACGGACTCTTTTACCGCCCCGGCGGAGGAGGAATCCGATGGCAAAGCTCCCTCGCGTAACGCTTCTTGATTCCACCCTCCGGGACGGGGCCCAGGGCGAGGGAGTCAGCTTTTCGGTCGCGGACAAGGTGTCCATCGTCCGGGTCCTGGATTCCCTGGGGATCGACGTCATCGAGGCGGGCAACCCGGGATCGAACCCCAAGGACGCGGAGTTCTTTCGGGAGGCCCGGAACCTGAGGCTCCGGCGCTCGATCTTGGCCGCCTTCGGCTCCACCCGGCGCAGGGATACCCGCCCGGAAACGGACCCCCAGTTGGCCAGCCTCCTCGCCGCGGAAACCGAGGTGGTCGTCCTGTTCGGCAAGTCCTGGGACTTCCATGTCCGTCGGGTCCTGGGAGCGGCGCCGGAGGAGAACCTCGGGATGATCGGGGACAGCGTGGCCTTCCTCCGATCCGCGGGGCGCAGGGTCATCTTCGACGCGGAACACTTTTTCGACGGCTTCGCCTCGGATCCGGACTACGCCCTGGCCTGCCTGCGCGCCGCGCGGGATGCCGGCGCCGAGTGTCTGGTACTCTGCGATACGAACGGGGTGAGCCTGCCGTCCCGGGTGGCGGAGTTCACCCGGCGGGCGGCGGCCCTGGGCGCGCCCCTGGGCATCCACGCCCACAACGACTCGGGCCTCGGGGTGGCCAACACCCTGGCCGCCGTAGAGGCCGGAGCCGTCCACGTCCAAGGGACCCTGGCGGGGTTCGGAGAGCGCTGCGGGAACGCCAACCTCTCCACCGTGGCCGCCAACCTCCGGCTCAAGATGGGCCGGGACTGCCTGGCCTCCGATGCCCTCCCGGAATTGACGAAGGCCGTACGGAGGGTCTCGGAGATCGCGAACCTCGCCCTGGACGAGGGGATGCCCTACGTCGGCCGCAGGGCCTTCGCCCACAAAGCGGGGATGCACGTGGACGCAGTCCGGAAGGCTCCGGCCTCGTTCGAGCACGTCCCGCCCGGTGCCGTCGGCAACGAACGGCGATTCCTCGCCTCCGAGGTGGGCGGCCGATCCGTGCTCCTGGACCGGTTCCGCCGCCTTCTTCCGGAGGCGGCCAAGGATTCTCCCCTGGTCGTCAAGGCCGCGGAGACCCTGAAGAGGATGGAGGGGCTGGGATACCAGTACGAGGGGGCCGAGGCGAGCCTGGAGATCCTGCTTCGGAAGGCCGCCGGCTCGTACGTGCCCTCCTTCAAACTGGGCCGGTACAGGACCACGGGGGAACATCCCGCGGAGCACCCCGAAACCTGCGCCCACGCCATGGTCCAGTTGGAGGTGGCGGGTCGGCGGGAGGTCTCCGCCGCCGAGGGCTGCGGGCCGGTGCACGCCCTGGACCTGGCCCTCCGTAAGGCCCTTATGGGCTTCTATCCCTCCTTGGCCGAAATGCGCCTTACGGACTACAAGGTCCGGGTCTTGCCCGGGACGGGCGCCACCGCCTCGGTCGTGCGAGTGCTCATAGACAGCGCGGATGACCGGGACGCCTGGACCACCGTCGGAGTCTCCGCGGACATACTGGAGGCCAGCTGGTTGGCCCTGGTGGATTCCATTGAATACAAGCTAGTCAAGGACAGCCGAGCGGGTATCCGAGACCGGAACCCGATGAGCACGGGAGATGAACATGCCGATGACGATGACGCAGAAAATCCTGGCCGAGCATGCGGGGCTTGAGACCGCGGAGCCGGGGCAGCTTCTGGAAGCCCGGGTCGATTTGGTCCTGGGAAACGACATCACCGCCCCGCCGGCCATTCGGGAGTTCCGGAAGATGGGCGCCCGGAAGGTGTTCGACCGGGACCGGGTCGTCCTGGTGCCGGACCACTTCGCGCCGAACAAGGACATAAAGGCCGCCGAGCAGTGCAAGTGCATGCGGGACTTCGCCCGGGAGCAGGAAGTGACCCACTACTTCGAGGTCGGCGAGATGGGCATCGAGCATGCCCTCCTGCCCGAGCGGGGACTGGTCCTTCCCGGAGACCTGGTGATCGGGGCGGATTCCCACACCTGCACGTACGGGGCCGTCGGCGCCTTTTCCACGGGGGTAGGCTCCACGGACATGGCCGCGGGCATGGCCCTGGGGCGGCTCTGGTTCAAGGTCCCCGAGGCGATACGGGTGTTCCTGACCGGGGAGTTTTCCGGATGGGCCGGGGGCAAGGATCTCATCCTGACCCTGATCGGGATGATCGGGGTGGACGGGGCCCTCTACCGGTCCCTGGAGTTCCAGGGGCCCGGGGTTTCCGCCCTCACCATGGAGGAACGCCTTACGGTGTCCAACATGGCCATCGAGGCGGGGGCCAAGAACGGCATCTTCCCGGTGGACGAGGCCACCCGGGCCTGGGCGGCCTCGGTGTCGAAGCGAACCTACAAGGAGTACCGGGCGGACCCGGGCGCCGCCTACGCCCGGGAGGTCCGGATCGACCTGTCCCGGCTTGTTCCGGTGGTCGCCTTCCCCCATTTGCCGTCCAACGTCCGGGCCGCCTCGGAGGCCGGGGACGTGGCCGTGGACCAGGTGGTCATCGGGTCCTGCACGAACGGCCGGATCGAGGACCTCCGGATCGCCGCCGCGATCCTCCGGGGCCGGAAGGTCGCCCGGGGCGTACGGTGCATCGTCCTACCCGCGACCCAGAAGATCTACCTCCAGGCGGTCCGGGAAGGGCTTGCGGAGGACTTCGTGGAGGCCGGGGCCGTCCTGTCCACCCCGACCTGCGGACCCTGCCTCGGGGGCCACATGGGCATCCTGGCCGCGGGGGAGCGGGCTGTGGCCACCACCAACCGGAACTTCGTGGGACGCATGGGACACCCGGAGTCCGAGGTCTACCTGGCCGGACCCGCGGCCGCCGCGGCCGCCGCGGTGACGGGCCGGATCTGCGATCCTTCGGAGGTCATGGCGCCCCCGGCTCGGGAACGGCTCCTGGGGCCGCCGGAGACGCGGAGGGGTCGGGTCGACGGCCCGGCGGCAGACGGCGCGGCCATGGGCCGAAGCGCCCGAAGGGCCTTCTCGGCGGGAGGGACGCGATGAAATCCCAAGGTCGAGCGTTCAAGTACGGAGACAACGTGGACACAGACGCCATCATCCCCGCCCGGTACCTCAACACCAGCGATCCCGCGGAGCTGGCCGCCCACTGTATGGAGGATATCGACGCCTCCTTCGCGGCGGCGGTCCGGCCCGGGGACGTCATCGTGGGGGGCCAGAACTTCGGCTGCGGATCCAGCCGGGAGCACGCGCCGGCGGCCATCAAGGCCGCGGGAGTGTCCTGCGTGATCGCCGCCTCCTTCGCCCGGATCTTCTACAGGAACGCCGTGAACATCGGCCTTCCCATCCTGGAATGCCCCGAGGCCGCCGCCTCCATCCAAGCCGGAGACCGGCTCGCCCTGGATTTCGAGTCAGGAGCCATCCTCGACGAGACCCGGGGTTCCCGTTGGACCGCCGCACCCTTCCCGCCCTTCATGCGGCGGATCATGGAGGCCGGAGGGCTCACCGAATACGTGCGCGCCCGTCTGGCCGAGGCCGGGGATCCCGGCCCGGAAGGAGGCTCCCGATGAGGAACTCGATCACCCTGGTTCCCGGGGACGGGATCGGCCCCGAGGTGACCGCCCAGGCCGTCCGGGTCCTGGAGGCCGTCGGGGCCCGGTTCGGCGTCTCCTTCCGCTTCGAGACCGCCCTTCTCGGAGGAGCGGCCATCGACGAGAAGGGCGTGCCCCTGCCCGCGGAGACCCTGGCGGCCTGCAAGGCCGCGGACGCCGTCCTCCTGGGCGCCGTCGGGGGGCCTCGCTGGGACGACCTGTCCGGGGCGATGCGCCCCGAGGCGGGGCTCCTGGGCCTGCGCGCGGGCCTGGGCGTGTACGCCAACCTCCGGCCCGCCCGGCTCTTCCCGGAGCTCGCCTCCGCCTGCCCCCTCAAGGACTCGATCGCGGGGCAGGGCTTCGACCTTCTGATCGTTCGGGAGCTCACCGGGGGGATGTACTTCGGGGATCGAGGGCGCAGCCCGGACGGCCAGGAGGCTTGGGACACGGAGCGGTATTCCCGCAAGGAGATCTCCCGCCTGTTGGCCATGGCCTTCCGGGCGGCCCGGAGCCGTTCCCGCCGGCTCTGCGTGGTGGACAAGGCGAACGTCCTGGAATCCAGCCGCCTCTGGCGCGAGACCGCCCGAGCCCTGTCACCCTCCTGGCCGGACATCGAGGTCTCGTTCATGTACGTGGACAACTGCGCGATGCAGCTGGTACGCAATCCGAAACAGTTTGACGTCATTGTGACCTCCAACATGTTCGGCGACATTCTTTCCGACGAGGCTTCCATGATCAGCGGCTCAATCGGCATGCTCGCTTCGGCCAGCCTGG
>JAAYUR010000051.1 GCA_012517645.1 Treponema sp. | reverse complement strand
GCTCTTGGGGTCCGGCTTCCTTGAACCGGGCCCGAACCCCCTCGGGAATCCGGATCTTGAACCGGCACCGGGGATCCCCGGCCAGGACGGACTCGGTCACCACCGCCTCGGTCTCCTTGCCGAAGACCGTGTCGAAGAGGAACTTCTCGTACCCCGCCGAGCAGGCGCACCAGGCCGCCGGGACCCCCGCCCCGGTCTCGGTGATGGAGGACGCGGCCAGGGGGCAGTGGCAGGCCAGGCGGCGTTTTTCCAGGGGATCCTTCGACGCCAGGAAGCGGTCCGGGTCGTAGGGGATCTTCGTGGCCCAGAGGTGGCGGCCGTCGGACACCGCGGACAGGATCTCCTGGTTTCCCCGGACGAAGTCCAGCACCGCGGGGGTGATCCTCTGCTCGAACCAGAGGGTCCCGTCCTCGGCGTGGCGCTCGAGTTCCCGGACCTTCCGGCCGTGGAAGGCGGCCAGCCAGTCCTCCAGGGAGGCCGAGGAGAGGAAGGCCTCCCGCTCCGCGGCGAAGGCGGCCGCGTGGATGCCGTGGACGTTCCAGCATAGGACCCGTCGGGCCTTTTCCGCGCCCAGCTCCGCCTCGAGGGCCCGAACGAAGGCCGCCGTGGCCGCGGGATAGGTCTCCGGCGGGGCGCCCGTCGGGGGAACTGCCACGCCCGCCATCACCCGGTCCCGGACGGCCGCGCCCTCCAGCTCGGCCAGGCGGTCCGCCATGGCCGGCAGGACTCCAACAGGCAGGAGGTAGGCTAGGAGGCGGATGGCGACCGCGTCGATCCCGGCCGCGGCGAAGTACCGGGCCAGGGCCATCAGGCGATCCTCCCCGGCCTCGCCCCGGGCGACGAGGTCCGCCACGTGGCGCTCCACCCCGGACAGGGGCGCCGAGGCCAGGGTCCCGTCGGGGCCCGCGGCCTCCGCCTCCAGGATCCGGACCCAGGCGACGGCCCGCTCGATCGCGTCCGGTTCCAGGCCCCGGGCCGCGCAGCGCTCCCGGAACTCCTTCTCCTTGTACACGGTTCCCTCCTTACGGGACCCGAGGGTCCCTTCCTGCCGCAGAGGCCGTATCCGGACCTCGGATTTCCGCCCCCTACCGGTGTCACGAAGCTTGTGCCGGCCCGGCGGGTTAGATCGGCGCGCTCTCCAAGGCGACGGACTGGGCCGTGAAGCCCGCGGCCGAGGCCAGCTCCCGGCAGAGGGCCCAGACGTCCGCGTCCTGGTTGGCCAGGATCGCGACGAAGCCGTCGGCGCCCGGGTATCGCATGGCGATCGCCGCGACCCCGGGGTTGATGCCGTCCTTGCCGTAGCGGACCAGCGCCCCGTCCGGCGCGTAGTCGAACTCCAGACAGTGGCCGTACCGGCGCAGGCCCCCGTCCCGGAGGGCGAAGGCGTCGACCCGGGGGGCCAGGAAGTCCCGGCGAAGATCCGGGGACAGGAAGTCCTCGCCCTCGATCGCCCGGAAGAGCCGCCGGAGATCCTCGACGGTGGTCAGGACGCCCGCGTCGGGGGATCCTATGGGCGGGAAGGCGTAGATGTTCTTGCGGAACCCCGCGGCTTTCCCGCGGGGGCCCTCGATGGTGGCGTACCCTTCGGCGATCCCGGGCTCCGGGGAGTCCTTGGCGAAATACCCGGTGCGGGCCAGGCCCGCGGGCTCGATCACCTCCCGCCGTACGAGCTCCCGGAAGGTGAGACCCGACCGGGCCTCCAGGGCCAGGCCGACCAGGACGTAGGCGCAGTTGTTGTACCGGGACGCCGTGCCCGCAGGGAACAGGGGTTCTTTGTAGGCGAACTGGGGAAGGAAGTCCGCGCAGTCCCGGACCCCGTAGCATGGGCGGGTCCTCCAGATCTCCTCGTAGTCCTCCCCGGCCTCCTCGTCCGCGTCGTCCGCGATCCCGGAGGTATGGGTCAGGCAGTGGCGCACCGTCACGTCGCCGGGGATTTTCGTCCCCTCCAGGGGGACGAGGTCCCGGATCCGTTCGTCCAGGCCGAGGAGTCCCCGGTCCGCCAGGCGGAAGGCCGCGGCCGCGGTGAAGAGCTTTCCCAGGGAGGCGGTATCGAATCGCGTGTCCACGGTGTTGGGCACCGAGAAGCCCCGGTGGGCCCAGCCCCGGGCCTCGTGCAGGAGGACCGTGTCGCCCCGGGCTACGAGGGCGGCGCCGGAGAAGAGATCCTCCCGCTCGTGGCGGTCCAGGATCGCGGAGAGGGAGACTGCGGTGATCCGGACGGGGTCTGGTCCGTTCATGGGATACCCCCGGGCCAAGCTGGTATGGTGAGGCCGAACCGAGTATACCCCCGCCCGCGTCTCCCGGGAAGGAAAAAACAACCCTACAGTAGCGCACCACCTCCGGCCGGGGAACGTAGACTGCCCGGGAAACCAAGGAGGTCGTATGAAAGAAACCATCATCGAGGTCCGCTCCCTGGAGCGGACCTACCGGAAGGGCCCGAAAGCCCTCGACGGGGTGGACTTGGACGTCGAGCGGGGCGTTCGGTTCGCCCTGCTCGGCCCGAACGGGGCGGGAAAGTCCACCCTGACCCGGATCCTGTGCACCCTCTCCAAGGCGGACGCCGGAACGGTCCGAATCTGCGGAATCCCCTCCTCCGCCGGGAGCGTCGCGGTGCCCCTCCTTCCAGAGCTGGTACCCGTTGGGGCCCCGCTCCGCGGGGGGGCAGGAAACCCAGCTACTCGTAGAAGCGGACCGTGTTGACGTGGGTCCCCGCCGCCCGGGCCAGGTCGGCGGTGCGGAGGCTGAGCGGATGGCGGAAGTTTCGTTGTCGACGACCAACGTTCCCGAGCGTTCAACTCTCGCGTCTAGGGTAACCTGACCTGGGCCTTGTTTTCTGACGGACTCCATGATTTGATTCTGGGTTCCGTGGTTGTTTTTCAAGAAACCTCCGTTTTATGTACTGTTTTATGGACATGTAATTTTTTTAGTACGATACGTGTATTTCTTTCTAAAGGATACATCTAGTTTACTGGAACAAAAATTCTTCCGCCCACCGATTGTCTTTAAATCATTACACATACTCTGACCCTGCGGACGAGGATGGTCTTATTTCTATTTAGGGAATAAAAATAACCATGAAGACAAGTTTGGCACAAGGATTGCTTAGTGTAGTCAGATATTCAGTTCAACCCTGTCCCGCGAAAGGAGTCGTCCCATGAAGATCATCGACCTGTCCATTCCCATCGAAGATGGACTGCCCAGCGATCCACCGATCCAGATCCCAAAAATCCAATACCTGAACCACAAGGATACGGCCCAGCAGATGGCGGGTTTCTTCAAGGGGGTGACTGTGGCCGACCTGCCGGAGGGAAACGGATGGGCCATCGAATTCCTTCAACTTTGCACCCATTCGGGAACTCAACTAGACGCTCCCTGGCATTTCTATCCTACCCAGAACGGCGGGGAGCCCGCCTGGACGATCGACGAGGTGCCCCTGGAATGGTGCATCGGGAACGGCGTCAAGATGGACTTTTCCGACAAACCGGACGGGTACAAGATCACTGCGGGGGATGTGGAGTCGTATTTCCGCAAGGCGAGATACGAACCCAAGGAGGGCGACATCGTCCTGCTCCAGACCGGAGCCTCCTCCCGCTGGGGAAAGCCCGAATACTTGACCGCCGGGCCCGGCATGAGTTATGGAGCGACCCTGTGGCTCCTCGAACGGGGGGTCAAGGTCGTCGGGACGGACGGATGGAGCTGGGACGTGCCTCTGCCCTTCGAAGGGGAGGAGTTCTCCAGGACCGGAGATGCTTCGATCATCTGGGAGGCGCACCGGGCCGGGAGGGAGAAGACGTACTGCCATATCGAAAAGCTCACCAACCTGGAGAGGCTTCCGTTTTCCGGATATACCGTCAGCTGCCTTCCCGTGAGTATCAAGAAGGCCTCCGCGGGATGGTGCCGGGCCGTTGCGATACTGGATTGAAGGTTTCCGGAGCCTTGAGCTCACGGTTCTATGTCTGATCACCGAAGCCACTAAGGAGATATTCCATGGCAGCCACTACGATATTTTTGGTCATGTTCATCCTGTTCTCCGCGGTCCTGGTCGGGGCCGGCATCTATTCGAAGCGCTGGGTTTCGGAATCCTCCGATTTCATCTTGGCCGGACGGGAGGTCTCAACGTTCATCAACATGATGGGGGTTTGCGCGATCGGTTTCGCGGGAACCACCATCGCTCTGGCCCCTGGATTTACAGTTCTACTGGGCTTCGGTGCTTCCGCTATGTGGGGATTGATCTACTGTGTCTGCGGGCTCATGTTGTTCGGAATCCTTTTCGCGGGATTTATCCGCAAGTGCGGGGCCCAGACCCTGCCCGAGTATCTCGAGATGCGGTATTCGGGAAAAGTCCGATCTGTTGTGGCGATCACTAGCGTCATCGGAATGACCGGAATCCTGGCCAACAACATCGTTTCCTGCGCGAACACGATCACGGGCTTTACGGGATGGAACCAGACCTTGATCATCGCCGTGATCTTTCTCATCATCATCGCCTTCACCTTTATCTCGGGACTCTGGGCCGCCACGATTACGGATTTTTTCCAGGTGACGATCGGTGTGGTCGCGGTTCCCCTGCTTCTTACTCTGCTGGTCCGAAAGTACGGCGGATTCGACGCGATAAATGCCGCATGGAAAGGCGGCGATTTTACGGCGGCGGGTATCGGCGGAGCCCGGCTCGCCGGATTGAAGCTCACCTATCCCTCGATCCTGAATTTCATAATCCTTTTCGCCGCGGCGCTCGTGTGGGGAAATAACTATTACTGGATGAAGGTAGCATCCTGCCGGAGCGAAAAAGTCGCCCGGAATTCTTTCGTTCTAGCCGCGATCATCCTCATCGTCGTGTTCATGCTTCCCCTGGGGCTCGTCGGTGCCTACGCGGGCGGATTCTTCGGTTCGGCGTTCCTCCCCGGAGGAGGCAAGCTCCCCCAGACGGCGGCGTACGGGGTGATCGTAAAAGTTTTTGTGCCCATCCTTGGCTCGTTCTTCGTCATCGGAGCCGTGGCGGCTTCCATCTCCACCGCGTCCACAGCTGCCCTCGGCGCATCGGCGGTCGCCACCCGGGATATTTACCAACGGCTTATCAACCCCAACGCGGACGTCAAGCAGGGGCTCCGGGCTTCCAAGATGATCATGGTGGCCATCGGCCTCCTGACCTGGCTGTTGTGCCAGGTCCCAGGCGGTCCGACGT